>JAUIEG010000813.1 GCA_030428745.1 Alphaproteobacteria bacterium | reverse complement strand
CTCCTTAAAAAGCCCCGGGTTTCCGGGGCTTTTTTATTGAGGAAGCGCTTCGCAGCCGGAAAGAACGCAAAGGCCCATGGCCTTGGCCAGAGCTGCGTAACCGGGAGCGTTAAGATGCAAACCGTCTGTCGTCAGATCGGCGCGCAAGCTTCCGTCTGGCGCCGCGAGCGCCTTAGAAACATCAAGATAAACATAACCGCCCGCCGCCGCGCGCTCTTTCAAAAGTGCGTTAGCCGCCCTCACCGCCGCCATGGACTCCGGCTCGCGCGGCAGAAGCGATATCACATAAATTTCCGTATCCGGCATATCTCGCCGTAGCGCAGTTACCGCGGCAACAATGTTTCCTGCGATGTGTTCCGGCGCATGGCCATAATGAATGTCATTCGTACCCATCAAGACAAACACACGATCCGGCGCATTGCGCGTAATCTGATCGAGACGCAACAACAGCCCGTCACTCGTTCCCCAACCGACGCCGTAATTGGCGATGAGAACGCCCGGAAACATCGACGCCAACGGCGCGAATTCGGTGATTGAATCCCCAATGAACAGCGCGCCGCCTTCAATGGGCGCAAGGCTCTCAAGTTCGAGAAGCCGTTGCGAGACATGTGTTTTCGCCTCGCGCTTGTATCCTGACCATATGCTGGCGGAAATCTGCGTGGCGTCATCCGCAGCAAAAAACCGCCCGCCGGCCGCAAGCAGAAAAACGAATAAAGCGACCAGCAAGAGCCCGCCGACAATGAGGGTCTGCTTGCGTGTCTTCATGTTTTCCGGGCGGCTTTTTCATCATGTCCGGACATCCCTTCCCGCGCGGCGAGCGCAGCGGCGACATCGTCGAGAGAGACGCCCGCCTCAGCGAGCATAACGAGGAGGTGATAAAGAACGTCCCCCGCTTCGGCGGTGAGATGCTTTTTGTCGCCGGACACAGCGGCGAGCGCAGCTTCGACCGCCTCCTCGCCGAATTTCTTGGCGCATTTTTGCGCTCCGCCCGCAAGCAGGGAGGCGGTGTAGGACGTATCCGCGCTCGCGCCTTTGCGTGCGGCGATCGTCGCTTCAAGACGCTCTAACACAGCGCCGATGTCGCTCTTGCCTGACATATCGTCTCCTTACGCCGCTTTACCGGTCCGCAGCGGCAGGCCCGCCGCCGCCATAGCCGCTTTCGCCTCGGAGATGGAAATCTCGCCGAAATGAAAGATGGATGCGGCAAGCACAGCAGAGGCCTTTCCCTCTGTCGCCGCCTCGACAAGATGCTCGACCGAACCTGCGCCCCCCGACGCAATGACCGGCACGTCCACCGCTTCGGCAATCGCGCGCGTCAACGCGATGTCATAACCGGTCTTGACGCCGTCACGGTCCATCGAAGTCAACAGGATCTCTCCCGCGCCGCGGCTGACGACGTCTTTTGCAAACTCCACAGCGTCGAGGCCCGTCGCATTGCGTCCGCCATGGGTGAATATCTCCCAGTGGTCCTCAACCTGTTTGGCGTCGATGGCGACAACGACGCACTGGGCGCCAAAGCGGTGCGCCGCAGCGTTAATGAGGTCCGGGTTTTTCACCGCCGCCGTGTTGATGGCCACCTTGTCTGCCCCGGCAAGAAGCAACGCCCGAAAATCATCGAG
>JAUIEG010000812.1 GCA_030428745.1 Alphaproteobacteria bacterium | reverse complement strand
CCTCATTGATCGTCGCCTCACGCTCGTCGCCGCCGCGGTCCCGGAAAACGCCGATCGCGGGCAAATCCACTTCAAGATCGAAGCTTTCGAAATCGAGCGACTGAATGCGGTCGCCAAGCGCGTTGATAATCACCTGGCGCCCACCCTGTAATTTCAAAAGCAGGGATGTGATTTCAGGGGTTGTTGAGATCGATCCATAGCGCGCGGTGATGACCGTGCGGCCGCCGTCGCGCGCCTTGCGCTCCAGAAAAATATCGCGCGCATCGCGTGTCGCGGTGTTGATTTCGCCAAGGCGGATCGTGACGCCGTCGCTGATCTCAATGAATTCACCGGCGGGGATTTTGATGCCGAGCGCGCCGGACGTCACATCGAAGCGGATCTGCTGATATTTGTATCGGGCGAAAGGCTGGATGTAGGAAACCAGCAGGAAGTCGAACACCATCACGAAGGCGATGAGCAGGTAAACCGGCCGCATCAACCGGCCGAAAGACGCGCCGGAAGAATTAAGCGCATCGAGCTCAGACGACATGGAAAGATTGCGGAAGGCCAGCATCACGCCGAGAAAGGCGCCGAGGGGCAGCGCAAGGCCGAGATAATGCGGCACCAGATTGGCGAGCATCCGCCAGACCACGTCGACCGGGCCCTGCTCGGCCAGCACGAAGTCAAACAGCCGCAACATATGCTCCATCAAAAGCAGCATGCCCGCCACCGACAACGCCAGTATGAGCGGCGTCGATACGGCGCGCAGAATGTAACGGTCAATAAGATGCATGGGCGGGAACGCACCTGCCGAAAAACAAAAACGGGCGGCGCCCGGCCGGGCGGCGCCGGCCCAGTCATCGCCTGGGACATGGGTCTCTAGCGAATTCCGGACCAATTCGGAAGGCGATGGCTCAAAATCTCCTCGCTTTCGCGCGGATTTACACTGCCGCCCCGGCGGCGGCCCTGTTCTGGCTAGCCCTGGTCCGGCTGTCAGGTCCAGCTTCGGCGCGGGCGAGATGGGCGGTCGCAAAAAACATGGCGATATTGAAAATCTGGGAAAGACCCGCCTCCGCCACGAGCATGCCCGCCACAGCGGCCTCAGGCGCGCCCACGATCGGCGCAAGGGAGAGGGCCGCGCCGAGATAGACAATATCCTGATTGGGCAGGAACGGGACGCGGGAGAGGACAAGCTGCATGGCGATAAAGGTCATCCAGGCCATCACGGGCGCCCCGGGAAGAGCCGAGGCGTACATGGCCGCATGAAGTAGGATGATCAGCGCCTGGCGCCCGCCATGGACGCTGATCAGGCGCGGCATCACCCCTTTGGGCAAGGCCATCAGTTTGTCACGGAAAATCATGACGAGGACCGAGAGCGTGCCGGCGGAAAGGAAAGCGAGCGCAAAAAGCCAGCGCGCGCCCGGGAAAGCGTCAAGCCCGGCTTTCAGCCCGCCGGTCGCCGCAAGCATGAGCAGGAGCACCACCGTGGCGGCGTTGGACGCAAAGGCGGAAAGAAGGTTGTTGTCCTTGACGCCGACAAGAATGGTCTTGTGCGGCAGAGATAAACAACGGCGCGCCCAGATGGTCAAAAACGCTTCGCCGGAATATCCCATCACCGCAAAATTATAGACGCGCTTTCG
>JAUIEG010000092.1 GCA_030428745.1 Alphaproteobacteria bacterium | reverse complement strand
GATCAGCCAGAAAATGATCGAGGCCATGGGCGGCGAAATCTCTCTGGAAAGCGAGATTGGCAAAGGATCGACCTTCCGCGTTCGTCTGCCGCTCGCAATTGATGACAGTACGCCGATGAAAATCGTCACTACCGACGCTACTTTTTCGGGCAAACGCGCCGTGATTGTCGACGACAACGAAGTCAACCGCACTATTTTGAAAGAACAGCTTGCTTCCTGGGGGCTTGAAGCAGACGCTGTCGAAAGCGCAGAAGACGCCCTGGTTGCCTTTCGCAACGCGAAGGCAAAAGGCGAAGCCTACGCCATCGGCATTCTCGATTTTCAGATGCCCGGCGCTGACGGCGTTGAACTTGCGCAGATCATCAAAAGAGACCCGGCGCTTGCGGCGACGCCGCTGGTGCTGTTGACCTCCGCGGGGCGCAAGGGCGATCCGGCCGGCCTCGGCGGAGATCTGTTCTCCGCTTATCTCGTCAAGCCGGCGCGCTCTTCCATGCTGCTTGACGCGATCCTGACGGCGCTGAATGACGGCGCCGTGGCGCAGCTGCACTCCAAAGCAGAAAAACTTAAGGATGCGCCCAGCGCTGGCGCATGTCCGTTCACCGAGGATGGATCGCCGCTCAAGGTCCTTGTTGCGGAAGACAACATCGTCAACCAGATGGTGATCAAGGCGATGCTGCAAAAACTTTGCTGTGATGTCGCCATCGCCTCCAACGGCAAACTCGCCGTGGACGCCTATGGGGACAACAAACCGGACATCGTCCTGATGGACATGTCCATGCCGGAGATGGACGGCGCCGAGGCCACTGGCCATATCCGCAAACTCCAGGAAGAAACAGGCGTTCACACACCCATCATCGGCGTAACGGCGCACGCGCTGCGCGAAGATCGTAAGCGCTGCATCGACGCCGGCATGGACGACTATCTGCCCAAGCCGGTGAAACAGGATGCGCTCATGGAGGTGATGAGCCGGTGGACGATCGGGCGCGGCGAGTCGAGCGCCAGCGCCTAAATTTCCGCCATTTGCAGGACGGCCTCATCAACGCCGTCGCCAGTCTGGCTTTGGCGGCGCCACAGCGACGCATAAAGCCCGCCCTTTGTAATCAATTCCTGATGACGCCCCTGCTCGACAATCTCGCCATTGTCAAAAACAAGGATCTTGTCGGCGCCGGCGATGGTCGACAGGCGGTGCGCCACCGCAATTGTCGTGCGCCCCCGGGCCGCCTCTTTCAACGCATCCTGCACTTCCTGTTCAGTTGTTGAATCGAGCGACGACGTCGCCTCATCCAGAATCAGGATCGCCGGATCGAGGAGAATGGCGCGGGCGACGCCAACCCGTTGTTTCTCACCGCCTGAGAGTTTCAGACCGCGTTCGCCCACCCTGGTGTCGAGGCCCGCCGGCAGGCTTTCGATGAAACTGCGAAGCTGCGCACGGTCCGCCGCCGCCATGATCTCTTCATCGCTGGCCTCAAGGCGCGCATAGGCCAGATTGAAACGCAGCGTGTCATTAAAGAGAACCACCTCTTGCGGCACGAGGCCTAGCGCATCGCGCAAACTTTGCTGCGAGACATCGCGAATATCCTGACCGTCGACGCGAATGCGGCCCGACGCCGGATCGTAGAACCGGAAAAGAAGTTTCAACACGGTGGATTTGCCTGCGCCGGAAGGACCGACAACGCCGACAAAGGCGCCGCCCGGCACGGTGAAGGAAACGTCTTTCAATCCGCTCGCGCGGCCTTCATGGGCGAACGCGACATGATCGAAGACGACATCGCCGGTCCGGGCCTTGAACTGAATCGCGCCGGCGGCGTCAGCGACTTCGGGTTTCCGGTCCATCAGGGCGAAGAGTTTTTCGATATCAACGGATCCCTGCTTAATCTCACGCCAGGCCCAGCCGAGAATATTGAGCGGACGATAGATGTTCAGGAGCATCAGCATGACCGCTGTCACATCGCCGGCTTTCATATCTCCGTTGACGGCGCCATACCCGGCCAACAGCACCGCCGCGAGCAGCCCGCCCGTCATGATCAGCTCTTGCCCTGCGTTCAATACCGACAAGGACTGCTGAACCTTCACCATGTGATCATTGTATTCCTGCTGCGCGCCGTCATAACGCGCCGCTTCCCGGTCTTCGGCGGCGAAGGCTTTCACCGTTTCAAAATTCGCCAGCGTGTCGAGGGCGATCCCGCGAAGGCGTGTGTCCGCTTCGTTCATGGCCCGGCGCTGTTTGTTGCGCCATTCCGTCACAACAATGGTGAAGGCGGAATAGACGACGATCACAACAATCGCGGTGAGCGAAAACTGAATGCCGTAAAAAACGGCGAGCACGACGGCTGCAAAACCAAGCTCCACAATCGTCGGACCGATATTGAAGGCGAGAAACCGGAACAGATAGTCCATAGCCCCGGCGCCTCGCTCGATGATCCGGTTCAAGGCGCCCGAGCGGCGGGTCAGGTGAAACTGCATGTCGAGATGTTGCGCGTGACGGAAAGCATCAACCGCAAGGAGACGCTGGGCGTCCTGGGTCACCGGCGAGAAAAATCCGTCCCGCACATAGGGAAGTCCATTCGCGGCAAAGCGCGCGCCCGCAAACAGAATAAAGAACATGGCGAAGGACAGCCCCGCCCCCGCCGACTCTCCGTCAATCAGGCGGTTGACGCCATTGCCCATGAAGACGGGTGCGATGACGGCCAGGCCCTTCGAAACGACCGTGAGGAGAAAAGCGAGCAGGATCCGGAACCGCCACTTGGCGAGCTCAGGCCGCAGCAACACCTTGAACATGCGCGCAATTGACCGCCCAAAAGGCGCCGGCGCTGAATTAAATTCCTGATCATAATCGGGGGGCATTGGCGCAAAATGGGGCCGGGAAAGCGAAAAAGCTAGGCTGCAGACCCAGAAAATAGCACGCCCGGCGGCGCGGAGACGCAGAAGGCGGCTTACGAAATATCAATCCCCTGTTAACGCTCGCCCTTTGGGAGTGTGCTATGGTCGCCGGTGCGCGGATTCGGGGGGAGCCTATACGCGCGTGAATGGAAGACCAATGCGGAAGAAGAACAATCGGCTCTCGGAACGGCTGGCGGCGATTAATAGCGCGGCGCCAACGGTGACGGACGCCCGCATTCCGCAACCAAAGAGGCGCGGCCCCCCGGAGCGGGAAAAGCGCGAGGCTGTCTTCCGGCCGGGCAAGATTTACGTCTCAAAAACCGACCAGGTGCGCTGTGTGATTCGCAATGTGAGCGATGGCGGCGCCTATGTGCATCTCGAAGGGATGCAGCCCCTGCCGCCGGTGGTGATACTGCGTTTTGACCAGACCGGCGTCACCAAAAAAGCTCGGGTGGCTTGGCAGCACGATATCGAGGCGGGTCTCGCCTTCGTCAGAGATATGACGCCCGGGCGCAAGGGGGACGACCCCCATGGGGCGCCGCCCGTCGTGGCGCGCTAGGCCGCGTATTATTTCACGAATTCAAGGCCAATGCCGCGATTGGCGCCGGTGATGAGAACAGTGGTCATCGCCTCGCCTTTGCTATTTAAGGCCGCCCATTTTGCGCACCAGCTTCCATTCCTTGTCCGTCACCGGCTGAACGGAAAGCCGCGCATTTTTCACCAGCTTCATCTCGGCGAGCTTCGGCTCGGCCTTGATCGCCGCAAGCGTCACCGGCTTCGGGACCGGTTCAACGGCGACAACGTCGACGACCAGCCAGCGCTCGTCATCGGTCGTGGGGTCCTGATAGGCTTCCTTCGTCACCTTCACGACGCCGACGACCTGTTTCTCTCCGCCGGTGTGATAAAAGAAAGCAAGATCTCCTTTCTTCATCTCGCGGATAAAGTTGCGCGCCTGCGCGTTGCGCACGCCGGTCCAGATCTCGCCCTTTTTGCCTTTAGCGACCTGTTCGTCCCAGCTCCAGTCGTCAGGTTCGGTTTTCAAAAGCCAGTAACTCACGGCAACACGAGCTCCGCCTCGCCCAGCGGTTCGAAATAAGGCGCCAGATCCTTGTCGCTAATCTCAGCTAATGACGCCGGCGACCATTTCGGGTTGCGGTCCTTGTCGAGAATCTGCGCGCGCACGCCCTCGAAAAAATCATCACCTTCCATAACCCGGCGCACCATGCGGAACTCCATTTTCATGACCTCGTCGAAATCGAGCTCATGGCCATGGCGCATCTGTTCAAAGGTCAGACGCAGTGACGTCGGCGACATTTTCTCCAGCGTCGCCAGCGTCGTTTTTGCAAACTCACCGCCATCTTGTTTAAGCGCGGCCATCAACGCGTCGAGCGTTTCATGGCCCTGGAACAGGCGCGCAATGTCCTCACGGATGTCATTCACCGGCGCATGGCCGGGATCGCCCGCATAGATATCGAGAACAGTTTCGATATCCGCATGGGCGTGTCCGCCAAGCGTCGTTTTCAACAAGGCGTCTGCAAGCTCTTCATATTTATCGCCCGGCGCATAATGGGTCGCGATCCCCGCCGCCATGCAGTCGGCGGCTTTGGCGCGCGCGCCCGTCAGTGCATAGTAAAGCCCGAGCCCGTCATGAAGGCGCGGCATGAAATGCCCGCCGCCAACATCGGGAAAAAGACCGATGCCGGTTTCCGGCATGGCGAACAAGGTCGCGTCACCCGCCACGCGAAAATCCCCATGCACGGAAATTCCGACGCCGCCGCCCATGACGATCCCGTCGATAAGCGCCACATAGGGTTTCGGGTAATGATAGATCAATGAATTGGTGCGGTATTCCTCGCGGAAAAACTCGCAGGCGTGCGCCGGGTCCTCCTTCGCCGTATCATGGAGCCAGCGAATATCGCCGCCGGCGCAGAAGGCGCGCTCGCCCTCGCCTTTGACGAGCACCGCTTTCACCGTCGTTCGCCCGCTTCCCCATTTGGTCAGCTGCGCGCGCATGGCCTTGACCATGTCCCAGTTCAGCGCGTTGAGCGCCTTTTCACGATTGAGCGTAATGACGCCCCAATCGCCGATTTCTTCAAAGAGAATGTCTGTCGTCATCTGTACGCTTCCTGCCGCCAATCAAATTCACAACGGCGATTACAAAGAGCAAAAGGCCCGCATAGAGAAAACCGCTCAATTGCGGAATGTCGCCGCTCGCCATCCGTTCTATCACTGTGAGCATCATGGAAAAGGCCGACAAGGGCGTTTCCGCCGCCTCAAGCTCCACGCCGATTTGCGCAAAAGCGCCGAGATAGGAATAAGCGATCAGCGCGAGGCTCGCGAGAATGAGGCCAATGGAAATCAATATCCGCATGGGGACCAGCCTTCCACCGGATTACTCCTTTTCCTCTTCTTCTTCTTTTTCAAGGGGCGTGCCGTCAAAGCCGGGCATGCCCGGCATGGGGTGATCGAGCTCCTTGGTCAGCGGCGTCATCACGCCTTCATGCCGCCGGCGGTGATTGATCCAGCGAAACAGGATATAGGCGGCAAGCAGGCTGATGGTGACCAACGGCATCCAGACGATCGCTTCCTCGCCCGCCACGGCGCCCACTGTGTGAAACAGGGAAAAGACCACGCCAATATAGAGCGATGCGGTGAACACCAGCGTCAGCACATATTTCGGATAATACGCCTTGAAGAACCCGGCCGCGATATAGGTGGGGATGCGTGTGCCGGGCACAAACCGGGCGGTCAGCATGGTCTGGACGAATTCCTTGCGGATCAAATCGCCCGCGACAGAAACCCCCGGCTTTTCGGCGAATTTATGCGCCCATTCATATCGGCGCGCGAGCCGGCCCATCCAGTATTTCCAGGCGTCGGAGGCGACCAGCCCGCATAGAATAGCGCCAATCAGCAAAATCGTCGGCGCCGTCCCCGCGAGCGACGCCGTGGCGGCGAGGATGACGCCGAAATCTTCCTGTAAAAACGGCGTCAGGAACAGGGCGCCAAACAGCACCCACCAGCTCATCGTCGCCATGTCGCCTGCTTCAAACCCAAACATCCGGTTCCTGCTCACCCCTTACCGTCCCGGCTGTTTAGGCGATTGCCGCGCCCCGGGGAAGACCGCGTTCATCCGCTTCGTCCGCCGGGATACGCCCCCTTTCCGGGGCGGGAATAAAATTTGAAACAAAGGCTTAGCAAAACATTTGTGCGCCGCCGATAGGCTCATCCCAAGATTTCAGCGGTCGCATCGCCGCATGTAGGGGAAAACGCCATGTTTCTCGTCACCTATGACAATTATCAGGACGCCGTTCTGGGCTTCACAAAGTACCTGATCCTGCCGGTCCTGATTTTCGGACCATTCCTCTATCCCTCGATCCTGCTCTGGAATGACGGCCAGATCGCTTATGCGGGTTTATGTGCGCTCCTATGCGCGGCGTTCTTTTATTTCGCCTTCAAGGCGAAAGGCTTCATGAAAGTTGTGGCGATCGCCGGCGTCGCCGGATGCTGGATCAGCGGCGTCCTCCTGACCGAAAAGCTAAAGGAAGACTTCGCCGCGCGGGATGTCCAGGCGAGAGATATCATTCAAATGGCGGGCTACCAGAATTTTGGCTTCCGGAAAGATCCGGAATACAGCCCGCTCGCTGAACTCTATCCGGAAGAGCTGACCGCATGGCTTGGCGCACTCGATATCGCGACCCATTATGGCAAGCGCGATAATATGGCCGCCCTCAACATTCCCGTGACCACGGACAAGAACGAGGACGAATATTTCACCATCAGACCCAAAAACATGGTTGGCGAATATCGAAAGCTCGCCGCCCGTCACGGCGACTGGGTCGGCCTCCATCATGTTTGCGTGAAAACGAATATTCACGGCAACAAAGCGTTGCCGCGTCCCGCCTCTTGTGAAAGCTGGGACGCGATCAGGCAAAATTACGGGATCGACATCCCCCAGCGCGTCGCAACGGCCTTAAGCGCAAATTCTGACAAATCCTGCGCAGACTTCGCAATTTGCAGCGGGACGCAAAATCATTTCGGCCTCGACCTGCCGGATAACGCCGCTCAACTGGCGTCAGCCCATTAGCTGTCGCGGCCCATCGCTTCCGCTTCGAGTTTGGTGATGGGACCATCTTTGAAAAGATAGGTCCGCAACTCCTTGTCAAAGTCCGGAGAATTGCGCCGCAGCCACTCGAGCGCCATGGCGGCGTGTTCGATTTCCTCTTTCATATTGTGCAAGAGGATCCCTTTCAGCGACGGGTCGTCACAGTCATCCGCCCGTTGCCGATACCAGTCCACAGCCTCAAGCTCCTCCATCAATGAGGAAATCGCCTGATGCATGTGAATCGTGTCTTTGCTGAGCCGCTCCCGCGGCGCGTGCAAACCTTCGCTGGACATAAATGCTCCTGTCGTTGTGTCTGTTAATTTTGGGCCAGCGCTTCACCGCCGATGGCCTTTGAAACGCCTTCTGAAAACCGGCCGCCGCAGGCGCCACGCCCTTTTCGGCCTAATCTTCCCGCCGCCGCCAAAACCACCACATGGCTACACCCCTCGCCCCAAAAGACACAAGGGTTTTTGACGCTCGCTTTGCAGCGCGTCAAAAAGCCATGCGGGCGCAAGCAACATCTGCAGGGTCTGGAAACAGGAATTTGATGGCTTCAGTCGACGAGCCGCAATCCAGGCTCGACATCCATCGCAAGACGGCCGCTCGCCGCGCCGATCACATGCGTGATTTCACTGCCATTGGCGGCCAGCGGCGCCGTAACGGCGCGGAACAACAACCGGCGCCCATCGCACAAAGTCAGCGTATCGTCGCGATAATGGGGCGCCTCGGACGCCACCGCGGCGTAAATATCCGCCGTCGCCTTGTCGAGCAGCGACAGGGTCCAGTCGTCCTCGCCGCTCAAATGCACGTCGGAGAGTTTCGCAAGGCAATGGCCAAGATAAATGAAAAACGGAAAGCCGATGCTCTTTTCCAGATCGACTGCGAAAACCCAATCCCAGTCCTCGCCAAGATCCGTTTCCTGCATCGCTTCCCAGCTGGGAAACTTTCCGCGCGCCGCCCGCGCCCAGACATCGACGAGGCGGCGGGTCAACCGCCGGTCCGCCGCCGGCGCCACAACCACGTCGCCGAAAAGATCCGCCACATCGCTCAGCATCATCGCCCCGTAAAGTTCCCGTTCTCCTCGTGAATAATAGAACAGGTTCGTAAGCTGACGATTTGCGCAAACCGGTGAATTTAGATCAAATTCCCAAAAGCCGGTAACCATGGAGCCGGCGGCGCTGGAATTTGCGGTTAAACGCTGCGCCCTTTTGCGGCGCCGAAGATATGAGTGACGTCGGTTCCGTTTTCCGACAAGGGCAGCAAGATCGAGCGGAACGCGACGCGCCGCCCGTCATCAAGCTGTTTGATGTCGTTGAACTCCACCGGCGCGCGCGAAAGCGCCGCCTCGTCCATCTTGGCGATGGCGGTGTCGAGCAGATTTTTCTCCCGCCGCGGATCGCCCATGGGATAGGCGGTCGAATAGCGCGAGATCGCGTCCCCCATAAACAGGAAATAGGGAAAGATATCCGACAGCCTCAAATCCACAGCGAAACAGAACGGCCAGTCAGGGCCGAAATTGAGAGCCTCGATGTCCTTGAGGGACGGCAGGCTGTCGCCCGCCAGCCG
>JAUIEG010000091.1 GCA_030428745.1 Alphaproteobacteria bacterium | reverse complement strand
AGGGATACGGCTGAAGGACTCGTTATAACGTCATGGCGGCTGATATTGCGGAAATGTTCCGTACCCGGCATCTGTCCGACAATGGCGCAATGGGGGCGTGAGGCGCGATAAAGAAGCAGCAGGATCGACAGGGCGACGCCAGCGACGACCCCAGTTTCCACGCCGAAGAAAAAGACACCGGCGATCGTAATCGCCATCGCGGTGAAATCGCTTTTGGAATAAACCCATGTCTCGCGAATCACGCGCAGATTGATGAGTGACAGAACGGCGACGATGATTGTCGCCGCAAGCGTCGCTTGCGGCAGATAGTAGAGGAGAGGGGTCAAAAACAGCGCCGCAAGCGCGATGCCGACCGCGGTGAACGCCCCGGCCGCAGGCGTTCTGGCGCCGGCGTCGAAATTGACGACGGACCGTGCAAAACCACCTGTCACCGGAAAACCGCCGCTTATTCCGGCGGCGATGTTCGATGTGCCGAGCCCGATCAGCTCCTGATCAAGGTCGATGCGCTCACGCCTTTTGGCGGCAAGCGTTTGCGCCACGGAGACCGATTCCACATAACCGATGATGGCGATGAGGAATGCGGCGCCGGTGAGTTCTCGCCATAAGCCTGTGTCGAATGTTGGCGCAGTTAACGGCGGTAATCCGCTGGGGATATCACCGACGATTGCGACCCCTTTAGTATCAAGATGAAGCGCGGCCACGAAAACGGTGGCGCCGATGACAGCGAGTAGTGGGCCTGCTTTGGCGATGGCGCTGGCGAGCGTCTCACCGAGACCTGCATTTCGCAAAAGGTTTTGCAAGTAAGCACGGGTTAGGAACAGGAATAATATTGACCCGGCGCCAATGATGAGCGTGACCAGGTTCGTTTGCGCGAGGTGACTGGCGAGACTTTGAAGTATGGCGACGAGTGTTTCGCCATGAGCCGGCACGCCGAGCACATGCTTTAACTGGCTGGCGGCGATAAGAACCCCAGACGCAGTGATGAACCCTGCGATGATCGGGTGGCTCAGAAAATTGGCGAGGAAGCCCAAGCGCATCAGGCCGAGCGCGAGAAGAATGATCCCGGTGATCAGCGCCAACGCCGCGGCGGCGACGATATACTCCGGCCCGCCGGATTCGGCGATCCGCCCGACGGCGGAGGCCGTCATCAGCGAGACAACAGCCACGGGGCCGACGGCGAGGGTGTTGCTGGTGCCGAACACCGCATAAGCGATGAGCGGCGTCATGGACGCGTAAAGCCCAATTTCGGGCGGCAGCCCCGCAATCATGGCATAGGCCAGAGATTGCGGGATCAGCATGATGGTTACGATCACCGCCGCAAGCGCATCGTCAACAAAAAAAGACGCGGAGTAAGAACGGCCCCAGCGCAGGACCGGGAAATAGCGGCTCAACATGGCGGCGCCTTATGCTGCTTTCACGTCGGAAAGGGGTTTGGGTTCTGCGAGCCATTCATGACCGCGCAGCATCAGCCGCCAATAAATCGCCGGCAGCATTTTTTCCTTCAGGAACCAGGCGAGTTGCGTCGGTTTTGTACCTTTCACAAACCAGTTCGGGAACGTCGGCAATAGCTTCCCGCCATAACCGAACTCCGCGAGCACGATCTTGCCGCGCTCTACGGTCAGCGGGCAGGAGCCATAGCCGTCATAACCGGCGGTGAGCGCGCCGCCGTCCACAAAGGAAAGCGCGTTTTCCGCGACCACAGGCCCCTGTTTGCGCACGGCCGCAGCGGTTTTTGCGTTTGGCGCAGAACAGGCGTCGCCAAGGCCGAAGATGTTGGGAAACTTCTTGTGCTGAAGCGTATATTGATCGACATCGATCCAGCCGGCTTCATCAGCAAGCGGACTTGACCTGATGAAATCCGGCGCGGTCTGCGGCGGGCAGACATGAATGATATCGTATTCCCGTTCGATAATATCTTCCGTCTCGCCGCCAGTCTGTTTAAAACGGGCGATCTTTTTGCCGGCGTCAATAGAGATGAGATTATTATTGAAGTTAAGGCCAATGCCGTAACGCTCCACATAGGCCATGAGCGCCGGCACATAGTCGACGACGCCGAATAAAACGGCCCCAGCATTGCAGAACTCAACATTCACCTTGTCAAGGACGCCGCGCCGGCGCCATTCATCGCAAGATAAATACATCGCCTTTTGCGGCGCTCCTGCGCATTTGATCGGCATCGGCGGCTGTGTGAAAAGCGCGCGGCCGCCTGCAAGATTGTGCACCAGCTTCCAAGTGTAAGGTGCGAGATCGAAGCGGTAATTTGACGTGACGCCATCTTTGCCGAGTGCGTCTTTAAGGCCTTCAACGCCGTCCCAGTTCAGCTTGATGCCGGGCGAAGCGATAAGGACGTCATACTCAACCATTTTTCCGTCAGTGAGAATGACCCTGTTTTTATCGGGCTCGAATTCCGCGACCGCGGCCTTAATGCGCTCCACATTGTCGGGAAGCACCTGCGCCAGCGGTTTAATCGTTTGCTGTTGATCGAAGACGCCGCCGCCCACCAATGTCCAGCCGGGTTGATAATAGTGAATATCCTGCGGCTCGATAATTTTGACTTTGACTTTGGGCCGCCGCTTTAAAAGGCTGGCGGCGGCGGTGACGCCGCCCGCGCCGCCGCCGACAATTACAAAGGTCGTCATAATACCCTCCCGCTTTATTTTTCGAGGTTAGAATTGGTTGAGCGGCAGTTTGAGATAGGAAACGCCGTTGTCTTCCTTGGGCGGCATGTCGCCGGCGCGCATATTCACTTGCACTGAAGGCAGAATGAGCCGCGGCATGTCGAGAGTTTTGTCGCGGGCCTCGCGCATCTTGACGAACTCCTCTTCGGTAATCCCGTCATGAACGTGGATGTTTTTCTCACGTTCCTCGCCAACGGTCGTTTCCCAGACAAATTCGTTCCGATCCGGCGCCTTGTAGTCATGACACATGAAAAGACGTGTCTCACGCGGGAGGGCGAAGATCTTCTGGATGGATTGGTAAAGTGTCTTTGCGTCGCCACCCGGAAAATCACAGCGCGCCGTACCGTAGTCTGGCATAAAGAGTGTATCGCCGACAAAACCGGCGTCGCCGATGATAATAGTTGAACAGGCCGGCGTATGCCCCGGCGTGTGAATGACATGGGCGTCAATGTCGCCGACTTTAAAAGTCTCGCCGTCCGCAAAGAGTTTGTCGAACTGGCTGCCGTCGCGCTTGAAGGCGCTTTCGGCGTTAAACACCTTTGCGAAGACGCCCTGGACCACGTCGATTTTGTCGCCGATGGCGGTCTTGCCGCCAAGCTTGTCTTTGAGATAAGGCGCCGCGGTTAAGTGATCGGCGTGAACATGAGTTTCGAGAATCCATTCGACCTCGAGTTTGTTATCGCGCACATAGGCGATAATCTCATCGGCTGACTTTGTCGTTGTCGTTCCCGACGCCGGGTCGAAGTCCAGAACGGAATCGATGATCGCCGCTTTGTTTGTCGCCGGGTCGCTGACGACATGGCTTGCGGTAAATGTGTCTTCATCAAAGAAGGTTTTGACGTGCGGTTTCATTTCTTCTTCACCTTTGGTTTAGATTTCGGTTTGGGGCCGAATGCGTTGCAAAGCGCATCAATGAGATTGGAAAGCCTGCTATCGGCGAGTGAATAGTAGACGTTCTTCGATTCCCGCCTGGCTTTCACGAGATTGGCATCGCGTAGGCGCGCAAGATCGCGGGAAAGATGCGGTTGGGCGACGTCGATTTCGGCTTCAAGTTCACTCACATTCATTTCGCCTTCCGTGAGCGCGCAGGCGATCAGGAGACGGTTTGGGTGCGACAATTCCTTGAGGAGGGCCGATACGCCGCCGGCGCGGGCCTTCAACTCTTTGATGTTTAGCGGTTTGGTCATTTGCAACGGTCCATACTTGTTAATTAACATAAATGATATATGTTATATTTCAAGAGGACCCCGCAGGATGGATGCTGCGGCATTATGGAGCGAGGACATATGGAGAATTTCACCCCGGTTTCCGCCGCTGTCGGCGGCGTTCTGATTGGCTTGTCGGCAGTCCTGTTCATGGCCTTGAACGGCCGGATCGCCGGGATCAGCGGTATCGTAGCCGGCGTATTGACGCCGGTAAGCGGCGAGTGGGCCTGGCGGATTGCATTCGTGGGTGGGCTTTTCGCCGCGCCTTTCCTTGTCTGGCTGTTTTCAGAAAGGCCCATCGTCGTCTTCCCGCATCCTTTATGGCTGACCATTATTGGCGGCTTGCTTGTGGGCTTCGGCGCCCGGCTCGGCGGCGGCTGCACATCGGGCCATGGCGTCTGCGGCATGGCCCGGCTTTCAAAGCGGTCCATCGCGGCGACGCTCACCTTCATGGTGAGCGCCATCGTCACCGTGTTCATCGTCAACCATCTCTTGGGACTTTAAGCATGCGCATTCTTTCTTCTTTTGTCATTGGTCTCATCTTCGGCCTCGGCCTGGTGGTCTCGCAGATGATCAACCCGCAAAAAATTGTCGCCTTTCTCGATATTGCCGGGAATTGGGATCCAAGCCTCATTGTCGTCATGGGCGCAGCGCTGGTGACGACTTTTATCGGTTACCGTCTGGTGCTGGCGCGGGAAAAGCCGCTCTTCGAAGAAGGTTTCCAGATTCCGACAAAGACCGTGATTGATCGCCCGCTGCTGATCGGCGCTGCAATTTTCGGCGTCGGCTGGGGCCTTGCGGGCCTTTGCCCCGGACCGGGCATCACGGCGGCGGCGGTGGGCGGGCTCGCCCCCTGGGCCTATCTCGCGGCCATGGCTGTGGGCATGCAGGCGAGGGCGTTCGTCAAGGTCTAGCGGGGCGGAGCGCCACGCGCTAAGAACATGCTGCCTTAAGTGCTTGGGCGTCAAAGGGTTATGGGCATGTTCGACGAGAAAGAGGCGGCGTCTGAGCGGCGCTCGAATTTCGACCGGCAACTGACGGCCTCTATCGAGGCGGCGGCGGACTGGCTGGCGGAACGGCAAAAGCCGGAAGGCTACTGGGTCGGCCGGCTTGAATCCAACGCCTGCATGGAGGCGCAGTGGATTCTCGCCCTCTGGTTCATGGGGCTTGAGACCCATCCCTTGCGCGCGCGCCTTGCGCAATCCTTGCGCGAAACCCAGCGCGAAGACGGCGCCTGGCAAATCTACTACGAAGCGCCCGGCGGCGACATCAACACGACGGTCGAGGCTTACGCGGCGTTGCGGTCGGTGGGGGACCGTAAGGACGCCCCGCATATGGTGAAGGCCCGCGAATGGATATTGTCGAAAGGCGGTCTGAAAAACATTCGCGTTTTCACCCGCTACTGGCTGGCGCTGATTGGCGAGTGGCCGTGGGAGAAAACGCCGAACCTGCCGCCGGAAGTGATTTTCTTTCCGAACTGGTTTGTCTTTTCGATTTACAATTTCGCGCAATGGGCCCGCGCCACACTGATGCCCATCGCCGTTCTGTCGGCGCGCCGCCCGTCGCGGCCCTTGCCCGCATCGCGCCGGCTGGACGAGCTTTTTCCGGAAGGCCGCGAGAAATATAATTACGCCTATCCCGCAAAACCGGGCGCCGGTTTCCTCGACGCCTTTTTCCTGACCGCGGACAAGGTCCTGCACGGCTTGCAAGGGCTGGGCGCAACGGCGGGGATTGGCCTCTTGCGTCAGGGCGCCATTGCCCGCGCCCTTGAATGGATCATCAAGCATCAGGACGCCGACGGCGTCTGGGGCGGCATCCAGCCGCCATGGATCTATTCCTTGATGGCTCTTTATAACGAAGGCTACGCCCATGATCACTCTGTGGTCGCCAAGGGTCTTGCCGCGCTCGACGATCCGCGCTGGCGCGTCGATCAAGGTGAGGCGACATGGATTCAGGCGTCGACCAGTCCGGTCTGGGACACGGTGCTGACGCTGCTTGCCTTCGAAGATTGCGATCTGAATGAGCGTCAGGAACAGGAAGTCGAAAAGGCGATTGACTGGGTGCTGGACCAGCAGGTCCTGCGCCCCGGCGACTGGAAAGTGAAATGCCCCAAGCTGGAGCCTGGCGGCTGGGCGTTTGAATATAAAAACTACTTCTATCCCGATACGGATGACACGGCGGTGGCGCTGATCGCGCTCGCGCCCTTCCGCAATGATGCGAAGTGGAAAGGCAAGGGCGTTGAGACCGCAATCGAAAAGGGCCTCAACTGGCTCATCGGTATGCAGTGCAAGAATGGCGGCTGGGGCGCGTTCGACAAGGATAATGACAAACAGATCCTGACCAAGATTCCGTTCTGTGATTTCGGCGAGGCGCTCGATCCGCCCTCGGTCGACGTCACAGCCCATATCATCGAGGCCTTCGGCAAGCTCGGCATCGGCAAGAACCATCCCGCCATGGTCCGCGCGCTCGATTACATCAAGGCGGAGCAGGAGGCGGACGGCGCCTGGTTCGGCCGCTGGGGCGTCAATTACGTCTATGGCACTGGCGCGGTTCTGCCGGCGCTCGAAGCTATCGGCGAGGACATGACACAACCCTATATTCGCAAGGCGTCGGACTGGCTGATCCTCCATCAGAACGAAGACGGCGGCTGGGGCGAAAGCTGCGCGTCTTATATGGACCCGAAACAGATGGGGCGCGGAAAATCGACGGCCTCGCAAACGGCCTGGGCGTTGATGGGCCTTGCTGCGGTGGGCCGCGCGGAAGACGAACGCGCGATTGCGGACGGGGTCCAGTTCCTGATCGAGCGCCAGAAAGACGGCACCTGGGAAGAGCCGGAATATACCGGCACGGGCTTTCCGGGTTACGGCGTCGGGCAGACGATCAAGCTCAACGACCCGTTGTTGAAGGAACGGCTGAAGCAGGGGCCCGAACTCTCCCGCGCCTTCATGATCAACTACAATCTCTACCGCCACTATTTCCCGCTCATGGCCATGGGACGTGTACGGAAGATGATGGCGGGTACCTGAGATAAATCACTTGTGCACCCAATTGAGAAGATGAAAACTCCATTTCTCATTGACTCTAAAGCTAATTCCAGTCTGGAAGTAAATGGTCTTTATACGCCGTTAACAAGCGCCTTCGATAATCTAAGAAGGTTTGTCACTCCAGTTTATTTCTACAATGGAAAAGATATCCTCGGGGGAGTTGAGGCAACACCCTTAGGCTCATCGCTGAATTTACGTTACAAGGGTAGAAATTTTAAAGTCACCTGTAGGCATGTAGCAGATAATGCCTCGTTCAAACTTGAGCAAATCATTCACTATTGGGTTGATGAGAATGGCGCGCCTATAGGTCAAACAGCTGGCATGCTTTACGGGCTAGGAAATGTCGATTCTGTTTTGAATGACGGGGAAGATTTTGTAATTGCAGAGTTTGTAGATTTGCCAGACTACGTAAGGCGAGATTTTTTACAGGTTGATGATTCTTTCTTCCTCACTGAAGAAAAGCAACGTGCTATAAATTTTCTTGAGATGGTGCTGATTGGTTTTCCACTTGATTTCGTTACTCCGGTTTTAGATGAAGAAAATCTGGATGAAATCCGTTTGAGTGCGATTAAGCTAAAGCGTCATTATTCAGCAGCACTCGTATATGTCGATCGAGATCTTTGCGATAGCGAGTATATGATACCCATGCAGCTAGAGAATGGTTTTGCAGAACAGGATCCCAATGGCTTGAGTGGGAGTCCGGTTTTTAATGTCTACTCGCTCAACGGTGACAACCTCCAATATGGAATTAATGGACTTATCGCCACCGCAAACCGGTCTAGTGGGCGCGTAAACCTTCTTCCAGCCCGCGCCTTGTTACGGCGACTGCAGGATGTTTGAAGCTCAACTAACCACACCCGCCTTCCATCTTCTCAATCCATTCACTCACCAGCTTCACGCCTTCTTCGTGGCTGACCGCGCGGCCGAGCTCCGGCATCATGGCGCCGGGGTCGGTCGTTTCCATACGGAAGACCGTGATGGAAAGGTCCGGACGTCCCGGGACGATGTCATAGGGACGCCCGCCCGTGCCGCGCCCCGCCGCCACCGGCGTCTTGCAATGCCCAAGCGCCGGGCCCGCCGCATCCGGCTCAAGGTTGAGGCCGGAGGTGTCCGCTGGACCATTCGGGTTGTGGCAGTGGCTGCAATTGATATCGAGATAGGCGCGCGCACGAGCGGCGAGGGGGTCCGCCTCGTTGGTCCAGACGGCGTTTTGCGGCGCCGGTTGCGCGATCTCGCCCGTCAACAGGCCTTTCGCCAGCCAGTGATCGAGCTGGTTGAAGCCTTCTGCGAAACTCGACGGCTTGTTCAGGTGCCGCGCCTTCGGGCCGATGGGTTTGATCGCTTTCGTTGTCGCGTTCGTCGCGTGACAGCCGGCGCATTGATTGGCGTTGGGCACGAGATAGGCGAAGGGCTCTATGCGCTCCCCATCTTCATTGGCGTCGCGGATCAGCGTCATGGGGATCACCGCGCCGGTGCGCTTCAGCACCGCATCGCTCTGGTCTTCGTTCCAGACATAGGGCAGCGCGTCCCACCCCGCTTCGCGGCGCACCAGCACGCGGGTTTCGATCAGCCGCAGATGGTCGAGCGCCATTTCACCATTGTTGACGCTGCGTTCTCGGCCGATGGA
>JAUIEG010000811.1 GCA_030428745.1 Alphaproteobacteria bacterium | reverse complement strand
AGGTCAAGCTCGACAACGACGAGGGCAATCGGCCGGAAACCACTCTGGAAGGTCTCAACGGATTGAAGCCCGTTTTCAAGGGCGGCCAGGTCGTCAAGGAAGGCAAATACATCACCGCCGGCAACGCGTCGCAATTGTCAGACGGCGCCTCCGCGGCGGTCGTGATGGAAGCGAAGGAGGCTTCGAAACGCGGGCTTTCGCCGCTCGGGATTTATCGCGGCATGGCGGTCGCGGGCACGAACCCCGACGAGATGGGCATCGGCCCCGTCTTCGCCGTGCCGAAACTGCTCGAAAAGTTCAATCTCAAAATGGACGACATTGGCCTGTGGGAATTGAACGAAGCCTTCGCGGTGCAGGTGCTCTATTGCCGCGACAAGCTCGGCATTCCGGATGAGCTTCTCAACGTCAATGGCGGGGCCATCTCCATCGGGCATCCTTACGGGATGTCCGGCGCGCGCATGGTTGGCCATGCGCTGATCGAGGGTAAACGCCGCGGCGCGAAGTATGTCGTCTGCACCATGTGCGTCGGAGGCGGTATGGGCGCCGCGGGGCTTTTCGAAGTCGCGTAAGTGGCGACGGATTTCGATGCCATCCACGACCTCATCCGCGAAGTGCCGAAAGGCGAGGTCGCGAGTTACGGCATGATTGCGAGCCTCCTGCCCGGCGTCGGACCGCGCATGGTGGCGCGCGCCATGCGCTCCGCGCCGAATGATCTTAAATGGTACCGCATTCTCACGGCCTCCGGCGCGCCGGCCGATCATTCCGGCGCGGAGGAACAAAGGCGGCGTCTGAAGAAAGAAGGCGTCGCCATCAAAAAGAACGGCGCCGTCGACTGGGCGCAATGTCGCTGGAAAGGTCCCTCGCAAAAGTGGCTGGACAAATCGGGCCGCGAGATCGAAGAGGTGATGGAAATTATCGCCGGCTGGAAACGATGAACATCACCTTCCTTCTCTTTCCCAATCTGACGCAGCTTGATTTCACCGGGCCGTTGCAAGTGCTCTCTCGCTTACCGGGCGCCAATGTTGCGCTGGCCGCCAAGCATAAGGCCCCCGTGCCGACAGACACCGTGCTGACTCTCAATCCGACGCATGACTTGACTGACTGTCCGCCAACGGACCTTCTCTGTATTCCCGGGGGCTTCGGCATCGACGACGCCATGCGGGATGAAGAAACCATCGCTTTTGTGAAACGCGAGGGCGGCCGCGCAAAATACATAACCTCGGTCTGCACCGGCGCGTTTATTCTCGGCGCGGCGGGCCTGCTCAAGGGAAAGAAAGCCACAACCCATTGGGCCTACCATAATGAGTTGAAACGCGTCGGCGCTGAACCGGTAAAGGCTCGCGTCGTGCGCGACGGCAATCTTTTCACCGGCGGCGGAGTCACTGCGGGGATCGATTTCGCTTTCACCCTGGCGGCGGAAGTCGCAGGCGAGGACGCCGCGAAAGCGATCCAGCTCGGTCTTGAATATGATCCGGCGCCGCCTTTTCTCGCCGGATCGCCCGAGAAGGCTGCTGGTCCTGTCCTGAAAGCGCAGGAAATGCGTTACGCCCCGCGGATTGAGGCGTTTAGGACGGCCTTGGCAAAGGCCATGAACCAATCGTAATTTCCGGTTAAGAGATTTGGCCCCA
>JAUIEG010000810.1 GCA_030428745.1 Alphaproteobacteria bacterium | reverse complement strand
ATCTATGTGTCGAGCAATCCGCTCGCCGGCAACAATGCCGACAACCTGACGGTCAGCCCGCGCGGCGGCATCGTCTTGTGCGAAGACGGCGGCGGCGTCGAAGATTCTTTCGGCTTCGGCGAGCGTCTGCTTGGACTGACGCCGTCGGGCGCGCCGTTCATCCTCGCCAAGAACAATATTGAGCTGTCGACGGCGGACATCAAAGCGGCGGGCAAATCGACCCTGCTGATTGCGGAAGATGACTACCGCGACAAGGAATGGTGCGGCGCCTGTTTCGACCCCACCGGATCGACGCTGTTCGTTAACGTCCAGACGCCGGGCGTCACTTTCGCCATCACCGGTCCATGGAGCGGCGGCCCGCTCTAGCGCCCGGACAGGTCCCAAGTCGTTGCGTATCCGCCATCCTGAGCCTCGGCCTGGGATGGCGGTTTTTTAGCCTCTGGCGGGCTTCCCAATCTTCGCGCGCCGCGTTATACCGCCGCCTCTTTTCGGGGCCTTTGGCCTTGAGGATGCTGCCGTAGCTCAGGGGTAGAGCACTCCCTTGGTAAGGGAGAGGCCGAGAGTTCAATTCTCTCCGGCAGCACCAGTTTCCCCGGTTCAGTCCGGCGTCACCCCAAATAGATCGAGGATGTCCGGCCCGACCCGCCTGGGCTTGCGGGTCTTCGCGTCGATCAGGCACCAGTCGGTTTCGACTTTCGCTGAAAAGCGCTTCGCGCCCGGCTTTCTGATGTCGATATGGCGGATGAAGCGCGGACCGGAGACGCGGCCCAGCCAGGTGCGGATCTCCACCGTCTCGCCCTCGACCACCTGATCGCGATAGTCGATCTCGTGGCGCAGGGCGACCCAGACGAGGTCCCGCTGCATTTCCTCGGTGGCGACCGCGCGCCAGTGGACGGTGCCGGCGTCCTGCGCCCAGATGAGATAAACGGCGTTGTTAACGTGGCCGAGCTCGTCGATATGCTCTGGCAGCGCCTGCCGCGTCATTGTGACGGCGGTCTCATAGGAGCGGGCTCCGGCGAGGTCGCCTGAGAGGGTCGGATCAGCGGTCATGGAAGCTCTCTAACCGGCCTCCGCCCCCGCGAAAAGCCCCGGTTACAGCGCCGCTTGACGGATCGGGCGGCAGGGCCTTTAAGTCGCGCCCCATGCCCGAAAATGAGGATAAATCGCAGGATCGCCAGACGGCCGCCCCGAAAAAGCCGGACGGCAAAGCCAGGAACGGCGCAAAGAGCGCCGATCGCGAGGCGCGCCTTGCCGAGGCCCTTCGCGCCAATCTGCGGCGGCGCAAGGCGCCGAATGCGACGGAAACAGGATCCACTGACGGCGTGAAAGAGACGAAAGAAGAGTAATGGATAAACTGGCGATTATTGGCGGCCGGCCGCTTTATGGTACGCTCCCCATCAGCGGCGCGAAAAACTCCGCTCTCAAGGTGATGGCGGCGGCGCTCCTCTCCGATGAGCCGCTGACGCTCTTGAATGTGCCTCGTCTTGCGGATGTGGACATGCTGTTGCGGCTTCTGGAGCAGCACGGCGCCAGCGCCGATTTCAACGGCTCGACCCTGACGCTCCACGCCAAGACCATTGCATCTACGGAAGCGCCATATGATCTCGTGCGGAAAATGCGTGCGAGTTTCA
>JAUIEG010000090.1 GCA_030428745.1 Alphaproteobacteria bacterium | reverse complement strand
GCCGGGATTGCGCCTTCTGCTTGAAACCCATCGTCCAAATGAGGCGATGCCTGAAGCTTATATTGTTCAGTGCGCGCATAATGACACCTATGGGGACTGGGTGTCGGAATATCTGGTTCCGGTTCTAGGCGCTGCGCCCTTGTCCGCGCCGTTGTTGTTGCCTGCAAGAATCGCGTCGAAACCTTTTGTCGCCCGCGATCTGAAGGCGTTGGGCGTTGAGTGGCGGACGATCAAACGGTCGGTCAGAATTGAAAAAGCCCGCGTATTGCGGCAACAAAAATATTTCGTGCATTTTCCGGAAGACAATGTGCGGCTCTTGCGTCAGGTTTTTGGCGAGCCAAAGGGCGCGCCGCGTCCGGGCGGGGTGGTGTATCTCTCCCGCTATGGAGAGGCTTCCGATGTGGCGCCGCGAGACTATCCAAGCCTTGTCATTGAAGACATGATCAAGGCGCGCGGCGGCCGGGTCATCCGAACTGGCGGTGCGGCGTTCGAGGATTACGCCGCCGCCGCTGTTGACGCCGAGACCGTTGTCTTTGATCACGGGTCGGCTTTTTATAATACGCTTGGCTGGCCCATGCGCCGTGTGGTGGAAATCGTTTCTGACGGCTGGTGGAACAACGCTTTTTTGATGCTTACCGACGCTGCCGGCGTGGATGACTACACGATCATTCGCGGCGACCTTGGGGATGCGCATGTCAAAGAGCTGCTCACGAAAACGCTAGACGCCCCGCTTGACGGCGCCGCTGCAAGCTGATTGAAAGCCGCGTCACGAAGGCCTCGCCGCCGTCCGATCCGGCGCATGAAGGCGGTTTTGAAAGTTGCATCGATAAAGAACGGGACCCCGAAAGATGGGCAGACGGCGCAATAAAAAAGGCCGGCCGGTTTCCGGCTGGCTGATCATCGACAAGGCTTATGATTTCGGCTCCACCGAAGCGGTGTCGAAGGCGAAATGGCTGTTTCAGGCGCAGAAGGCCGGTCATGCAGGCACGCTCGATCCGCTTGCGACCGGCGTGTTGCCAATTGCGTTTGGCGAGGCGACCAAAACCTCCGGCTATGTCATGGACGCCGAAAAGCATTACCGCTTCACCGCGCGCTGGGGCGAGGCCCGCGCGACCGACGACGCCGAAGGCGACGTCATTGCAACGTCTGACAAGCGCCCCTCGCGCGAGGAGATTGAGGCCGTACTTGACCGGTTCACTGGCGAGATCGAGCAGGTCCCCCCGCAGTTTTCCGCAATCAAGGTCGCCGGCGAGCGCGCTTACGATCTGGCGCGCGACGGTGAAGTGGTGAAGCTCGAATCGCGTCAGGTGATGATTTATGATTTGCGCATTGTTGAAACGCCGTCTGAGGATGAAACTGTTTTTGAAGCGGTGACAGGCAAGGGCGCATATGTGCGCGCGCTGGTGCGCGACATGGCGCATGTGCTCGGCACAGAAGGCTATGTCTCTTCGCTGCGGCGTCTCGCTGTCGGCCCCTTGCGCGCCGAAGATGGAATCTCGCTTGCAGATCTTGAAGCTATGGAATCTCTCGACGAGCGCGATGGGGCGCTTTTGCCGATCGCCCAAGCACTCTCATCCATGCCGCAGGCGATCATAGATGGTCCGCAAGCGGATAAGCTTCGCCGGGGCCAGCCGGCTGTCGTGTCGCCCGCGACAGCCAAGGGTGTGCGTGGTGAGACCGCCGGCGTCATTGAGGGCGTTCTCGCTGTGTTGCATGACGAAGCGGTGGCGATTTGCGAACTGGACGGTCTTAAATTGAAACCAAGCCGGGTTTTCAACGCCTGAAGCCGCGCAAAAACCGACCGGCTAGCGCACCACTTTCCAAGCCGTCACGGTTCCCGGCCGCCAGTTCGGCACGATGACGAGATCGCCAAACATGGTGAGATCGTTTTGCAGGATTTCCTCTTCGCGCGTGTCGAGAAGCTCCGTCGTTTCCCCTTCCGCAGACACATAATAGATCGCGCCGGGCCAGGATGAAACGAGCCAGCCGCCGCCCGGAACAAGGCCAATGCCGTCAGCGTTTTCCATGCCGTTTGCGATTTCGGTCAGGTTTGCGTCGGCGTCCGCCGCAAAGAGCGAACCGGAAGCCATTGTCGAGACATAAAGTGTGTCGCCATCCCCGAGGAGGCCGTTGATCCCATCGAGGCGATCATCTTCAAGCCACAGGGTTGCGGCGTCGCCATCAAGCTTGTGAATGCTGGCGCCGCCGGAATCGGAAACATAGACCGCGCCGCCCCAAACCGTTGCGTCATTGAGGAACCTGGCGCCGTCGATGGCTATGGTCCCGGCCGGATCGCCGGTTTCCGCGCTGAAAATGCGCACTTGATCGATGTCGGTGACATAAAGGCGGCCATCATGCACCGCCATGCCTTTCGGCGCGTCCAGCCCTTCTGCGAATTTCTCCGTTACGATGACGCCGTCTTCGGATAGGATCGAGATCCAGCCTTCGCCGTCTTTTGCGCCGCCTTCGCCAACGACATTAGAGATGAAATAGCCTCCTTGAGGCGCCGCGGCGGCGCCTTCCGGCGCCGTAAACCCTTCGGCGATCCAGACCTGTTCGAGCTTGGGCGCCGTCAAGGCTTCTTCGACGGTGGGCGCCGTGGGGTTAGGGCCTGAACAGGCGGCGGCGAAGGCAAGCATGGCGATGGAGAAAAGGCGCATGAAAAGCTCCAAGTTGAACGGCGCCACTTTTCACTTTCCTTTTCTAAAGATCAACCGACCTTATTTGTCTTGCTTTTGTGTATTCGGAACATGAACGAGTATGTCGCCGGGTTGGCAGTCTAACACCTCACAGATCTTGTCCAGGGTTTCAAACTTCACGCCCTTCATGGAGCCTGATTTTAACTTCGATAAATTCGCCTCGGTGGCGCCAATGGCGGTCGCGAGGTCTTTCGATTTCATTTTTCGCAAGGCTAGCATCACATCCAGCCTGATGACGACCGTCATGCTCAAAGCGCCTTAAAGATATTGCTCGGTTTCGGTTTTGTAGCGTTCGGCTTCGATCAGCACAAACGAGACAACGAGAAAAACGCTGGCCGTAAAAACCAGCGCCATGTGCTCGGTGTTTATGTTGATATGGGTCCAGAACGGGGCATCGTGTTCGCCCATAGCCCAGCGTCGCGCGCCTGAAGTGATAATGTCAAAGGTAACAGCGACCATGGTGAACAGCGAGAAGGCGCGCAAATGGCGGGCGGTCCGCCCGTCGACAAATTCACCCTTATGAAAATGGCGGAACAACCGGTGCAGCCGGTATAGCGCGTAAAGCCATGCGGCGGTTGAAGGAACGCCCACGAGCAGGCCCAATAACCGCGCCCCTTCGCGCGGCGGCGCTTCAGCGAGCACCAGTGTGTTATCCCAGAAATTATAGCTGCCAAATCCCCAATAGGTGACCGGCATGGCAATGGCGAGGAAGGCGATCAGCGGAATCAGCCAGAGGAAGGCGAGGCTTGTCCGTTTCAGCCAGACGTGAGTGCTTGACATGGCCACAATCTTTCCATATTCGATAATAAATTATCGAAATTAGATAATTTTATATCTGTTTTTGACATTGGCGCGCCTCAGGCGGCTTGGCAAGCCCCAGCGTGGCGGAGGGCTGTGATGGAGCTTATACTGACGCTGGTCCTCTGGTGGGCGCCGGTCATCGTCCTGGCGCTGGTGTTTCGTGCGGTGGGGCTTGCCGGTTTCCGGCCAAGCTGGTTTCTCACGGCGATAGCCGTTTATGGCCTCTACGTGATCGCCATTTTTAAAGGCGGCGCGTTGATTTCCCTCGATCAATATTTCGAAGGGCTTCAGTGGAATTGGGGCGGCAAGATCGCGTCGATCGCCATGACGGTGGCTGTGTTTGCGGTTCTGGCGATGACAACAAAGTCGGTTTCCCGGGAAAGCGCCGGGTTCACTTTGCGCCAAAACCCGGGTTCCGTTGTTCCTGCCTTAATCGCCACTGTTTTGCTGGCGGCAAGTGGCATCGGGCTGGAGTTCCTCGGCGCCGACGGCCCGTCCATGGATCCTGAGCGTCTCGCCTATCAGGCGACGATGCCGGGGCTTGATGAGGAACCGTTTTTCAGGGGAGTATTTCTCGCCGTTCTGGCGGCGGCCCTGCCCTCTCGCGGGCTAAGCCTTCTTCGCGCTCGGATCACGGTCGCCGGGCTTTTGATGACCCTTCTCTTCGGCCTCGGCCATGGGGTTGGGATTGAGGACGGCAAGCCGTTTATCAGCTGGATTTATATCGTTGTGACCGGCTATCTCGGCTTCGGCCTTCTCTGGATCCGCGAGCGCACGGGCAGCGTTTTATTGCCCATTTTGGCGCATAACCTGATTAACTTTTCGGGGTCCTTTTTCTAGGGGGTTCGCAGCTATCGAGCCTTGCATCCGGCCCCCTTTTCCCCCATAAGCCGCCCATCTTTTCGACCCTGCTGGACGGCGTCCCGGCGGGGCCGCCATTTTCAGGGGACGCCGCGGAGAAAAGACCATGTCGATTACGGCAAGCCGTAAGGCCGAGCTCATCAAAAAATTCGCCACCAAAGCAGACGACACCGGTTCGCCGGAGGTTCAGGTTGCGATCCTGTCAGAGCGCATTTCGAACCTCACCGAGCATTTCAAAGAGCACAAAAAAGACAACCATTCGCGTCGCGGGCTCCTCAAAATGGTTTCCCAGCGCCGTCGTCTGCTCGACTATGTGAAACGCGGCGACGAAGACCGCTATAAAAAGCTGATCGAAGAGCTTGGCCTGCGCCGCTAGTCCGCGCTCCCTTTAAATCTGGCCCGGCCAGGAGACGCCCGCTTATGAAATTTTCCGGAACCTCAGCCATCATCACTGGCGGCGCCTCAGGCCTTGGCGCCGCGACGGCCGAAGCCCTCTCAAAAGAAGGCGTCAAAGTCGCCCTCTGGGATCTCAATGAGGAAAAGGGCGAAGCCCTCGCCAAAGAGCTTGGCGGGATTTTCTGCAAGACCAATGTCGCCGATGAGGCAAGCGTTCAGGATTCGCTCGCGAAAGCGGTGGCAGCCCACGGAACCCCTTCGATCCTTGTGAATTGCGCGGGCATCGGCACGGCGGAAAAGACTCTCGGCAAGAACGGCGTCCATAATCTCGATCATTATAAGCGCGTCATCGAGATCAATCTCGTCGGCACCTTTAACTGCATTCGCCTTGTGGCCGCTGAGATGGAAAAGAATGATCCGCAGGCTGACGGCGAACGCGGTGTGATCATCAATACGGCGTCTGTCGCCGCTTTTGACGGCCAGATCGGTCAAGCGGCTTATTCCGCTTCAAAAGGCGGCGTCGTCGGCATGACCCTGCCGATCGCCCGCGATCTCATGAATATCGGCATCCGCGTCAACACCATCGCGCCCGGCATTTTCTGGACGCCGATGATGGCGGGGATGGACCAGAAGGTTCAGGATGCGCTCGCCGCCATGGTGCCGTTCCCCAAACGCCTCGGAAAGCCTGAGGAATATGCGTCGCTTGCGGTGGAGATTTGCCGCAATGTGATGATGAACGGCGAAACAATCCGGCTCGATGGAGCCATCAGAATGCAGCCGAGGTGAGTTCCCGCGCCGCCCTTAAAGAGGCGGCGCTTTCATTATCGGCTTCATAAAAAGGGCGTCCTGCGATCCGCGCATGGCGCATCACGAAAGAGAAGAGAAAACATGTTTAATATCACGAAAAAATCGATTGAATGGGGCGGTCGCACGCTGACCCTCGAAACTGGACGCGTCGCGCGTCAGGCCGATGGCGCCGTGCTCGCCACTTATGGCGACACAACCGTGCTCGCCGCTGTCACCGCCGCGAAGGAACCGAACCCCAATTTCGATTTCTTTCCGCTCACGGTGCATTATCAGGAACGCTATTACGCGGCTGGCCGCGTGCCGGGCGGATACTTCAAACGTGAAGCGCGCCCCACCGAAAAAGAAACGCTGACCTCGCGCCTGATCGACCGGCCGGTCCGTCCGTTGTTCGCCAAAGGATTCAAGAACGAAGTTCTCGTCGTGGCGCAGGTGCTGTCGCACGATCTTGAAAACGATCCCGACGTCGTCGCCATGATCGCCGTTTCCGCGGCGCTGACGGTTTCCGGCGTGCCGTTCATGGGCCCCATCGGCGCGGCCCGCGTTGGTTACATCAATGGCGAGTATGTCCTGAACCCGACCATCGACGAGATGCCGGACACGGCGCTCGATCTCGTGATGGCCGGCACGAACGACGCCGTCATGATGGTTGAATCGGAAGCCAAAGAGCTTTCGGAAGAGGTCATGCTTGGGTCGGTTGCGTTCGGTCATAAAGCCGCGAAAGAAGCCATCGGCCTTATCATCGACTTCGCAGAAGAATGTGCGAAAGAGCCCTGGGACTTCAAGGCGCCGGACAATTCCGACGTTGAAAGCAAAGTGCGCGCCCTCGTGGAAGACGATGTACGCGCGGCTTATAAAATTGTGGTCAAGCAGGATCGTCAGGACGCGCTCGCGGCGGCGAAATCCAAAGCGGTTGAAGCGCTCTGCGATGACGAAGATGACGCCGCGCCGTCAAAGTCGGTTGTCGGCGGCGCTTTCAAGTCCATCGAGTCCGACATTGTCCGCAACGGCATTCTCGACACGGGCAAGCGCATTGATGGCCGCGACACCGAGACTGTTCGTCCGATTGTTGCGGAGGCGGGCATTCTGCCGCGCACGCACGGGTCGTCGCTGTTCACGCGCGGTGAAACCCAGGCGTTGGTCGTCGCCACGCTCGGCACCGGCGAAGATGAGCAATTCATTGACGCACTGGCCGGCACCTACAAAGAACAGTTCCTCTTGCATTATAACTTCCCGCCCTACTCGGTCGGCGAAGTGGGTCGCATGGGCTTTACCGGCCGCCGCGAAATCGGCCACGGCAAGCTTGCCTGGCGTGCGCTGAAGGCGGTTATTCCGAGCCAGGAAGAATTTCCTTACGTTATTCGCCTTGTGTCAGAGATTACCGAATCCAACGGCTCGTCGTCCATGGCGACAGTTTGCGGCGGTTCTCTTGCGATGATGGATGGCGGCGTGCCGATCAAGCGTCCGGTGGCGGGCATCGCCATGGGTCTTATCCTTGAGGGCGAAAAATACGCCGTTCTGTCGGACATCCTGGGTGACGAAGATCACCTTGGCGACATGGACTTCAAGGTCGCCGGCACCGATCAGGGCGTCACATCCTTGCAGATGGACATCAAGATCGCCGGCATCACCGAGGAGATCATGAAAGTCGCGCTCGGTCAGGCGAAAGACGGGCGCATGCACATTCTCGGTGAAATGTCCAAAGCGCTCGAAACATCGCGCGAGGATCTTGGCGATTATGCGCCGCGCATCGAGACCATGCAGATCGCTAAAGACAAGATCCGCGACGTCATCGGCTCCGGCGGCAAGGTCATTCGCCAGATCGTTGAAGAAACCGGCGCCAAGATCAATGTCGACGATGAGGGTCTGATCAAGATCGCTTCTAATGACAAAGAGAAAATCGACGCGGCGTATAAGTGGATTCACTCCATTGTCGCTGAGCCGGAAGTGAATGAAATCTACAAAGGCAAGGTCGTGAAAACGATGGACTTCGGCGCTTTTGTGAATTTCTTCGGCGCCCGTGACGGGCTCGTGCATATTTCGCAGCTTTCCGACGGCCGTCCGGAAAAGACCACGGATGTCGTTAAGGAAGGCGATGAGGTTTATGTAAAACTTCTGGGCTTTGATGACCGCGGCAAGGTCCGCCTTTCCATGAAGGTCGTCGATCAGGAAACCGGCAAGGAGATTGAGCGCGACTAAAGCGCCGGGCGAGAAAGTGGAGTCCGGTTTTTCGCAAAGCCGGGGCGACCACTAAAATTGATCAGTACTGGGCCTCTCAATTTGCCGGCCAATGCTGTACTCGCTTGAATTCTCTTGTGAATTATTGGAAAGCGGCGCCTGTGGCAAACGGGCGCCGCTTTTGTTTTTTCCGCACGCCATAAAAGTCGCAAGCCTTTGGCGCGGCCTCGGACGGGGCTAGACTTCACTTGATCGGGTCACGAGAGCCCAGGGAGGGACGGGGATGCGCAATCTCAACAAATCTGTGCTGGCGGCCATGAGCGGTCTCGCGATGCTGGGGCTTGTCGCCTGTAGCGAGAAGGCGGCGGCGCCGGAAAGCCAAGCGCCGGCCGCCGCCGCGCCGGAGCCGGTTCTCACCGCCAATGAGCGGCTTGAGGCGATGGCGGCGCGCCATGCGGCGGCGGTCCTCAAATCATCGCCGGAGCTCGCGAGTTTTCTCGGCGTCGGTGAGGATATCGCCGGCGACGGCTACCGCGCCCGGCTCGGCGGCTATGGGTTCGCCGCTTTCGAAGATGTGCGCGCCATGAATGAGGGGTTCCTGCAGGACATTCGCAGTATCGACCGGTCCACCCTCTCCGGATCGGCGCCCGTCACCTATGACGTTTTGCGCGACGCCTACCAGACGGCGGCCCGGCGCAATCAGTTTTCTTTCGGCGGCGCGACGCCCTACGCTTCGGCGAGCCCCTATCTGGTGACGCAATTGTCGGGCCCGCATCTTTACCTGCCGCGGCTGATGCTGACCCAGCACCGCTTGGAAACGCTGCAAGATGCGGAAAACTATATTACGCGCCTGTCGGAAT
>JAUIEG010000809.1 GCA_030428745.1 Alphaproteobacteria bacterium | reverse complement strand
CGCTTTTCTTGCGGCGTGCTTCCTTTTCCCGGCGCCGGCGCTGGCGCAAATAGACGATATCGGCGCCCGGCTTTCCGCGGCCGCCATTGAGCGCACCAGCCATCGCGTCATCTATGACCCCGCTTATGTGCGCCTGTCTTATCCTATGGGCGATGTCGCGCCTGATCGCGGCGTTTGCGCCGATGTGGTGGTGCGGGCGTTGCGCGCGCTGGAGATTGACCTTCAAAAACTCGTGCATGAAGACATGCGCGCCGCCTTCAGCGCATATCCGGCGCATTGGGGCCTTGCGCGCCCTGATCCCAATATCGATCACCGGCGCGTGCCCAATCTTGAAACCTTTTTAACGCGGAAAGGCGCGCGCCTTTCGCCAAGCGAAGATCTGCGGGATTATTTGCCTGGAGATATTGTCGCCTGGAACTTGCGCGGGCGCGAAGGCTGGCTTCCCCATATCGGTGTGGTGACGGATCGCACCGGCCCAACGGGAAGGCCCATGGTGGTGCACAATATCGGCGCCGGACCGAAGCTGGAAGATGTGTTGTTCGATTGGCCCATGACCGGCCGTTATCGTCTGGATGACAGCGTCTTTGCCGCTCGCCCGGCGCCTTAAGCGCGTGACCGGAAAGCGTTGCGCAGCCGCTCGGCGAATCTGCGCCACTCGCCGCGGCGCACCATGCCGCCCGCATTTTGAAGATCGCAAAGCCGCCGTGTGATCCGGCTTTTGTCAGCCACGTAGGGCTGGTTTGTCCATTCGGTATAAGTGAAAGGTGCGGTCATTTCGAAGGCTGCCGAGCCTGAAAACCTTTTGACGAAACGCCATCCCTGTTCGCGCTTCAGAAAATCCACAAGCACGGCGCCGGTCCAGATTTGCGTGTCGTCGATGATTAGCAAACCGCCCTGTTTCAGCCGTTGGGCAATGTAAAACCAGTCGATGAACGGAAGGGGAAAGCCATGACCGCCATCGATCAGGGCGACGTCGAAACGCTCATCCGTGAGTATGGGCAACGCCTCTTGAGATCCGCGAATGTCGAAACGCAGCCGGGAAAGGTCGAGCCCTTTTTGGGTGCAATAGTCTTGTAGTCGCGCGGCTTCGTCCGCAGCGGGCGTGATGCACAGATGGTGCGCGCCAGTGAGCGCGAACATCGCCGTGCTGGCGCCGAGCCCCGTCTCCACGGTGTGGGCGCCGGGCGTGACGCGTCCGTGAATGAAACGCAGAACGGCCGGATTGATGGCGAAAACGCCATCCCCGCCTTGGTGAACCTTCGGAGGGTCCGTGATAATGTCGTCAAGTGTCATGATCGGCCGCGCCTGCGAATCTTTCCTTCGCCATAAGGCGCGTCGCTCTGAAGGGAAAGGCTGCCCGGTCGATCGCCAGCGGGTCAAAGGGGCGTGAATGCGATCTTCTGGAGGCGCACACATAGGAACGGCGGCGCGAAATTTCAAGAATTGATCCCGCGCGGATTTTTACGCCATAGTGGCTATGTCGGCGCCATCCTGCGCCGTTTTCAAAAAATTTTAGGAGGCGCATATGCGCACGACGTCTTTGGGCCGGTCGGGCCTTGAAGTCTCGCGGCTTGGTTTCGGCTGTATGGGGCTTGCGGAATTTTATGGAGAGGGCTTGTCGGAAAGCGCAGCC
>JAUIEG010000089.1 GCA_030428745.1 Alphaproteobacteria bacterium | reverse complement strand
CATGCTCTTCATCAATCTTGATCGCGTTCTGATACTGGATATACGCCCGGTTGAGATCGCCCTCTTCGAGGTACTCCGCCGCTTCGGTGGAGTATTTTGCGACTTTCTCTTCCGGCGACGCACAGGCAGCCGTGAGCGCCAGCGCTGAAACAGCGAGAAGCCTTGCGAGTCTCAAGCTCGCGCTTTTTCCTGATCGCTGTGTTTTTGTCATTGTCGCCGTCATTATCTCCACCCTTCTTACTAAGGTCTTTGGGTTTGCCACTGTTGGAACCTTGTTACAACGTCTGTCCTAAATAGCCGCTTTACGCAGGCCGGTTTCTTCCCGAGCGGCGCTTTGTGAGGCGTCTGCCGAGGCGTAATTCATTCTGTTAGCGCGGAAAAGCGCCTGGAGCCGCCGATTTGCGCCGGAAAGCGAAATCGAAGCGCCAGCATGGGCGAGATGTTTTTCCAGCATCAGGACCTGTCCCAAAAAGGCGCGGTCCGCGGCTTCAACCCCGCCGAGATCGAGACATACCGGCCGGCCCCGCGCGGCGGCCATGCGGAACGCCTCGCGCACGGGCTTGAGGCTGTTATAGCCCGGCTTGCCGATAATACGGATAACCGTCTCACCCGCGCCTTCGGTTACGTCGACCTGCGCATCGCCAGCGATGGCGCCCGCCTGGCGGCTTTGCGGCAGCAAACCGGTCAACGCGAGGCCGGCCAGCGCCACCCCGTCATCGAAATAGCGCCGCCACAAGGACGGTTCTTCCTTAATGCGCCATAACCATTCAAGACCGGCGCGCTGCACCCATTCCGGGGCGCGGGCGACGCCGCCCGCCGTAAAGTCTACGACGGCGCCGAGATGAGCCGTCACCGGCGCGGTCAGGCGGTTGCGATTATGGTCGATCCAGGCCTGGCCCTTGGCGGCGCCAAGCGCGACCATGACAAAATCCGGCTCCGTTGTATTGATCTTCGCGATCAACTCGTCAGAGCTCATGCTTTCTATGTCGCCGAAACCGGGATTGTGCCAGCCCACCGCCTCGACACCGCCTTTTTCGCGGTTAATGGCGTCGAAGGCGGCTTCGGCCGCCCCGGCGCGGCCGCCGAAAAAGAAGACCTTGAGACGGCGGCCGGAAAAACCCGGACGGCGGCGCAGCGCCTCGAAAAGGTCCGAGCCGGCGACGCGGGAGGGTACCGGAACGCCGAGCATTTTCGCCATGGCGACCAGCGGGGCGCCATCGGCGAGGCTGAGATCGGCATTCAGAATGTCGCGCCGTGCGCTTTCGTCTTTCATGGCGCGCACGAGGAAATTCACATTTGGCGTAACAAAGGAAAGCTGACGGCGGGTCCTGACGGCGTCATCGATTTCTGCGACGGCGCGATTAATGTCCGCGGCGTCTACCGCAAGCCCCATCAGGCACCAGACATCGCGGTCAAAATCATCCCGGCGCAGCGGCGCCACCGCACCGACCGCTTCCGGGCTTTGTGCCGTCTGGTTCAAAAGGGGATCACTCATACTCATCAGGGGCAGTTCCAACAGTTAACCCGTTAACACCGTTTCAGTTCGAAACCGGAAGCGCTGTAAACCAAAAGCGCTTGTCCATTGGCCCGCTACACAGCAAACTGCAGGCCAGATTCAGCTCTTGCGTGTCTTTTAGAGTTTTTTTACCCCACAACCCCATGAAAATCATGGCGCGACGATGGCGCCGCCCCCGCCCCAATCGGGGAGAGTCCCTTTAAAAGATTGTTATACTTAATGTTTTCTCGCCCCAACATGCTTAAGACCGGACCAACAAGATTAACAAACCGGCGTGATATCGGGTGGGCGGGCCTTTACTTTGCGGGTAGAGGTCACAAATGATCCCGGCGCCAATCTTGCTGAAATCCCGTCCTTAACAGCGCGCTCGAGAACGCAGCGACCACGACAGGGCCAGTCACAGGGGCTGTCCCGCCCAGAAAATGCAGGAAACACTCAACCCTCATGTCTGATAACAGCAACGCGCAGCCCTCCCCCTCCGGCGCAGGCTTTACGCTTCGCCCGATTTATCTGGCCGCCGCCCTCGCTGCGGCGACGGTGTTTGCCTTTTGGGGCGGGATTGAAAACCTGTTCATGCGATGGGGCGAGCAACAGGAATTGAGCCACGGCTATTTCCTGCCGGTGATTTCCGCATGGATCATCTGGTCGCGCCGCGACGCGCTGAAAGGCAGCCTCGGTAAACCTGTCGCGCTGGGCCTCGCCGGCGTCGCTCTCTCCGCCATTATACTGGTGCTTTCAGAACTGACCGTCACATCGCTGATGATCTTCCAGCATCTCGCGATGATCCTTCTTTTCTCCTCGCTGGCGCTCGCGCTCGGCGGCTGGCGGATTTTCTGGCTGACCCTGCTCCCGATCGGCTTCCTTTTATTTATGGTGCCGCCGCCTTATTGGGTCATCACCGTACTGTCTCAACATTTCCAGCTCTGGTCCTCGCAGCTTGGGGTCTGGATGATCGAGCTCCTCGGCATTCCGGTCTTCCTTTCCGGCAACATCATCGACCTCGGCGACTACAAGCTGCAGGTCGCCGAAGCCTGCTCGGGCCTGCGCTATCTGTTTCCATTTTTGAGCCTTGGCTTTCTCGCCGCTTACCTGTTCCACGCACCCATGTGGCAGCGCGCCGTGGTGTTCCTGTCGACGATCCCGATCACCATTGTCATGAACTCCTTCCGCGTGGCCGTCACCGGCCTTCTGGTCCAGCGTTTTGGCCCGGAACACGCCGAAGGCTTCATCCACATGTTTGAAGGCTGGGTGGTCTTCATTCTCTGCCTTGCGCTGCTTTTCGCCCTGATTTCAATCCTCTCCCGGCTTTCGGGCCGTAAGTCCGTCAGCGATCTTCTCGGCCTGCCGGAAATCCAGGCGCGACCGGACGGAAGCCAATGGACCCAGAAGCGGTACACGCTCCACGGGCTTATCGCGCTTGTGATGCTCGTAATCGCCGGCGCTTATGTGCATTTCGCCACGTCAAATATTTTGCGGGTGCCGGAACGTTCTGACCTTGCCGGCCTTCCCTACGAACTCGACGGCTGGAAGAGCTATGTTCAGGAGGTCGACGCAGACACGCTCAACGTGCTGGGCGCAGACGACTACATCATCACCAATCTGCAAAGCCCGGAAGACGAAGCTTTCAACCTGTATATCGCTTATCTGAATATGCAGCGCCATGGCCATAGTTGGCACTCGCCGCGTCAATGCATTCCGGGCGGCGGCTGGCAAATCGTCGACCATGACTATGCGTCGATAGAACTCGATGAGGGCGAAAGCTTCAGCTTTAATCGGATTATCATTGAAAACCGCGGCGTTAAGCAGCTCGTCTATTACTGGTACGACCAGCGCGGGCGCAAACTCGCCAATGAATTCGCGATGAAGTCCTTTTTGATCCTGGACGCGGTCAGGCTGCGCAGGACCGACGGCGCAATGATCCGGATCATGACGCCGATCGCCCGGGACGAGCCGGAAAGCGACGCCGACGCCCGCCTGCAAGGGTTCCTTCGCACGCTGGATCCCAAGCTGGACGCCTATATACCGGACGCCAGCGCGACGGCGACACAGGAGTTCGATCCGAACGATTAAAGGGCCGATCGTCGCCTCATCGCCATTTTTCAGGCAAGAGACGGTTTTTTTTCGGTTTTTTCTTTTTTCGCCTTTGCTAAGCTCCGCTTCAGAAAGTCGGCCTAAGCTCGCTGGCCGGATGGCGCGACGCGAAAGACGGGGCTGACCCGGGAAAATCGCCAGCGTCGCCGCTCAGTATGGCCGAACGCCTTGAAATCGGCGCAATATTTGCAAATCAAGGGGCGCATCAGGACCGGAGCGGACCCGGCCGACAGAAAGCAGGATCACCCAGATGGGCGAAGAATTCTCACTTGAAGACATTCTGATCATCCTCAAGCGCCGGTTTCTGGCCTTCATACTGCCGGTTATCGCGCTTGCGCCTATTGGCGTAGTCGCCGTGATGTTGCTGCCGGCGAAATATACGGCGCAGGGCACAATCCTTGTCGAGTCTCAACAAATCCCGACGGAATATGTCCGGTCCACGATTAACTCCTATGCGCAAGAGCGTATCTCCATGATCCGTCAGCGGGTCATGACTCGCAATCGCTTACTCGAAGTCGCCGACGAGTATAATCTCTTCCCGCGCTCCCTCGGCCTTTCCGAGAGCGAACGCGTTAATCTCATGCGCCAACGCCTTCGCGTTGATCTGATCACAACCTCGGCGCAGGCGCGCAGCGCCGGCCGCGACAATACGATCGCATTCACCGTCGCCTACACGGACCATGACGCCAACAAGGCCTATCTGGTCGCCAATAAGTTCATCACGCTTTTTCTGGACGAAGATGTTCGCACCCGAACCGCCGGCGCCTCGAACACAACGGAGTTCTTCGAACGTGAATCCACACGCCTGCGCGAAGAAGTTGCGAAGATGGAAGAGCGGGTTTCCGAGTACAAAGCGCAAAATGCAAATGCGCTGCCTGAGCATCTCAACATGCATCTCAACATGCTGGAGCGGGCGCGCAACAATCTCAGCAACGCTGAATCGACGATTACTCAGCTTGAGGAAGAACGCCGCTTCCTTGAAACGCAGCTGATCAGCGGCGCAAGCGGCGACAACAGTCTTTCCGCGGAACTCGCCGGGCTCGAATCCGAACTTGCCCGCCTGCGCGCCACCTACCGCGACAACTATCCGGAAGTCGTCGCCAAGCGCGAAGAAATCGCATCGATCAAGGCGCGCATGGCGCCGAGCTCCGAGATTACCCGCCTGCGCGGTGAATTGAGTAAAGCAGAAGATGCGCTTACAGCGCTGGAGCGCGCTGAAACCCCGGACGAAGAGGCAATCGCCGCGGCGGAAGCCGATATCGAAGTCGCGCGCAACACGCTCTCGGATCGCATTTCAGAAGAAACCCGCAAAGGCACTTCTGACATCGCCGGCGTTCAGATTGAAGGCCGCATCGCCGTCATCGAAAACCGCATTCGCATGCTGACAAAGCAATCTGAAAGTTTGATGGCGGAAATCGCCAATCTCGAAGAGCGCGTCGCTCGCACGCCGGAAGTCGAACGCGGCATCGCCGCCCTTTCCCGTGATTACGACAACTTGTTCCAAGAATATCAGGAAGTGCTCACCAAGCGTGGAAGCGCCCAGCTGGCGGAAAATCTTGAAGAAAATCAACAGGCGGAGAAATTCTCCATTCTCGAACCCGCGCTGCAGCCTGACAAACCATCAAGCCCGGACCGGCCGAAGCTGATTGTCCTGGCGCTGTTCGGGGCCTTCGGTTTGGGGGGGATGATCGCGCTGGGACTGGAATTGCTGCAGGCGCGCATTCGCGGCCGCGGTCATCTGTCCTCGATCATGGGCGCCCAGCCGATCGCCGTCATTCCTTTTATTTACAGCGAGGCCGATAAGAAGGGCCGCTTCCCATCCTTCAAACCGCCGAATTGGGGACGCGGACGACGCAAGGCCAAACGACGGCCAGGGCCCGAGCCGACGCCGGAACTGGCGCTGTGAACCCGATGAAAAAAGATTCAAGGTAAGGCGATCCCATGGACCGAATTCGCAACGCAGTCACCCGGGCGCGGCAAACACGGGAAACAGTTACGCAAGGCGATGTCGCTGCTGCGCCAAGGCCGCAGCCGTCGGAAGCGCCGCCGAGCGTTCGCTCCGCGCCAGCCGAACATGGCGACCCGCTCAATCTGCCGTCCGTTCAGTGCAACTTCGACAACTTCGCCCGCAACCGGATCATCGCCAATGAACAGGACCCGGTGCTGAACGCCTATCGCGTTCTGCGCACGAGAGTGCTGCAAAGAATGGACGCCGAAGGGTGGAAAACCATCGCCGTCGTGTCGCCAGGCTCCGGCGCAGGCAAAACCGTCACGGCTATCAATCTCGCCATCGCGATCAGCTCAAAAGCGGGGTCGCGGGCGACGCTTGTCGACCTCGATTTCTATCGGCCGAGCGTCGCACGCTATCTCGGCGTCACCGATGCGCCATCGTCCCTGGACTTCTTTGAAGGCAAATGCACGGTACGCGACGTGGCGGTGCGCCCCGGCCTGTCCGACGTGGTGCTGCTGGCCAACGAGCGTGTGACGCGGCGCGGGGCGGAACACCTGACCTCATCGCGCGCTGACGAACTGATCAATACGGCAGTCCATGATTTCAACTCCCGCGTGGTCATTTTCGATATGTCTCCGCTTCTCGGCTGCGACGACACGATCGCTTTCCTGCCCAAGGTCGATTGCGCTCTTCTGGTCGCGGCCAGCGGCGACACACGGGCCGACGACCTCAAGGAAGCCAAGCGGATCCTCGGCAAGACCAACATTCTCGGCACGGTCCTGAACAAGGCCCCCGCCGCCTTTATGCCCAACCAGTATTACTGACCGGCTGGAACAGGCTAACCCGGCAACCGCAGCTGCATAAAAAGCAGTTCCCCGCCGTTCTGCGCGCTTGAAGCCGGACGGTAAACTTACCAGTATAGTGAACCATGAAGGATTTATTCACAGAATAGGTCTTAACTCCCTGTTATCCATATACCCCGAGAGCCGGCCTTATGAATGTGTCCCAGTCCGTCAAGCTTGCCGGCATTTTCGTCGCCCTGATTGTCTTGTATTTTCTGGCCCGCGGTCTCTTTGGCGGCGGCGCAAGCGACGCTGCGCCCGAGGCGGCGGCAGCCGATACGTTCACGGTCGTGGTGGACACGATTTCTCCGGCCGAGTGGCGTGATGAGATCGTCGTGCGCGGGCGCACCAAAGCTGAGCGCAAGGTCATTCTCCGTGCTGAGACCAGCGGCATTGTCGCGGAAACACCCGCAGCGCTTGGCGCACAGGTTTCCGAAGGCGATATTTTGTGCCGGCTTAATGTGGATGCACGCAAGGCCCAACTGACTGAAGCGCGGGCCGGATACGCCAAGGCGGATCTCGATTACAAAGCCGCGACGAAGCTGAGCGAAAGCGGGTACCGTTCTGAAACCGCCGTCGCCAGTATGAAAGCCGCGCGGGACCAGGCTGCCGCCGCGCTTGAGCGCGCGCGCCTCGAACTCGCCAAAACCGATATCAAAGCGCCCTTTGACGGCGTCTATGACGAACGCCACGCAGAACTCGGCGCGTTTTTAAATGTTGGCGATCCCTGCGCCACAATTATCAAGCGCTCGCCGTTTCTTGTTGTCGGCGCCGTCTCCGAACGCGACGTCGCCAAGGTGCATCAGGGCGACAAAGGCCGCGCCCGTCTCGCCACTGGCGAAACCGTCGAAGGCATTGTCCGTTTTGTTGCGTCGAGCGCCGACCCTGCGACCCGGACTTTCGACATCGAGCTCGAAGTGCCCAATGAAGACGGCGCGCTTCGCGACGGCGTCACAGCGGAATTCACGATCTTCGCAAGAGAGATGAGTGCGCATCGTGTGCCTCGCGCCGCCCTCGTCCTCAATGATGAAGGTGAGATTGGCCTGCGCAGCCTGGACAAGGATAATACTGTCGTTTTCACCCCTGTACGGCCCATCGGCGAAACGCCGTCAGGTTTTTGGGTCGCGGGCGTGGACGGTGATATCCGTCTGATTGTCACCGGCCAGGAATATGTCACGGTCGGGCAAAAGGTTGACGCCGTGACAGCAGACGAGGCGGACGCATGACCGGCCTCATCGACGCTGCCTTTTCGCGCACGCGCGTCGTCATGACGGCGCTCGTCGTTATGGTGTTTTTTGGCCTGCTTGCCTATCGCACCATCCCGCGCGAAGCCGACCCTGATGTTCCCGCGCCGTTTGTCGGCGTCACCATTCCGCTACCGGGCATTTCGCCGGAAGATGGCGAACGCCTTCTCGTGCGGCCCGCAGAGCTCGAACTTCAAAATGTCGAAGGGCTCAAACAGATTGACGCCTTCGCCTATGACAGCGCCGCGCAATTCATTCTTGAATTTCAGACGACCGTGGATATCGATCAGGCTGTGCTGGACGTGCGCGAGGCGATGGACCGCGCGAAATCCGAGTTTCCCGCCGAAGCTGAAGAGCCCATCGTTCAGGAGTTCAACGCCCAGACACAGTTCCCGATTCTGACGACGATTATTTACGGCGATGCGCCGGAGCGTGCGTTGTTGCAGGTCGCGCAACGTCTTGAGGACAAACTTGAAAGCCTTTCCGGCGTGCTGGAAGCGCGCCTGACGGGATCGCGAGAAGAACTGCTTGAAATCATCGTCGATCCTGAAACGCTGGAATCCTACGGCCTCACAGAACTTGAAGTCATCAACGCGGTCACGGCCAACAACCAGCTCGTCACCGCCGGATCCGTCGATCTTGGCGATGGCCGTTTCACGGTAAAAGCCCCCGGGCTGGTGCGCAACGCCGCCGACCTCGCCGCGACGCCAGTGCGCGTTAACGGCGACAATGTCGTGACTATTGGCGACATCGCTTCCGTTCGGCGCACTTTCAAGGACCGCGACGGCTACGCCATTTTCAACGGCGACCTGGCCATCGGCGTGGAAATTTCAAAGCGCTCCGGCTTCAACATCGTCGAGACGATTGAAGAAGCGCGCCAGACCATTGAAGAAGAATCAAAGACCTGGCCCGCCACCATCCATTACGAGTTCACCAGCGATCAGTCGGTTTTCGTCAAA
>JAUIEG010000088.1 GCA_030428745.1 Alphaproteobacteria bacterium | reverse complement strand
CGCCGGGTCGGGCTTGGCGAGAACGCCGTCTGATGCGCCGCGAACCGGTTCCGGCAAGCGTGCAAGAAGAACGCTCAACAACAGCCCCGGCGCTGCGGCGACCAGGAAAGCCGCTTGCCAGCCTCTCAGTCCCAATGGAGCGCCGCCATCTGCGTATGCGGTGTCCCACCCATCCGCGACGGCGCCGCCAAGCATCAGGGCGCCGCCAACGCCGAGGGCGACGCCAATCGACATCGCCGCCGTGATGGTGCCGCGCTGTTTTTTCGGGAAAAGGTCGGACAGGAGCGACATGCCCGCGGGTTGTGAGCTTGCCTCGCCGACGCCGACGCCCAGCCGCGAGAGGGCAAGCATGCCGAAGCCATTCGCAAAGCCGGCGAGACCGGTCATAATCGACCAGCCGAAAATGGAAATGCTCAAAAGTCTGGTGCGTACCCAGCCATCAGCGAGACGGCCTAACGGAAGAGAGAAGACAGAGTAAAATAATCCGAAGACGGCGCCGTAAAGAACGCCCATCTCGGCGTCGCCAATATTGAGGTCGGCTTTGATCTGCGGCGCCAAAATGGCGAGAATTTGCCGGTCCACCATAGACATGGCGGTCGTCAGCGTCACCAGGAATAACGCATACCAAGCGGTGCGGCCGCCAAGCTTTGTCGCGCCGGCGCTCTCTACATCTTTGGCGGCCATGATGTGCTGTTCCTCGTCCCGGTTATGTTAGCTTGAACGCTCGCTCGGCGTTTGTTTGCATCAGTTTTTTCTTGGTTTCGGGCGATATGTCGAGCAGGTCATGTGTCCGCACTTCGTCGGGGACAAACTGATAGGGATAGTCCATCGCATACATGACGCGGTCCTCGCCAATCACGGACTGACAGAACTTGATCGCCGGCTCCCAGGCCATGCCGCTCGAGGTGATGTAGACATTTGACCGCATATAGTCGGCGATTGTTTTTTTCAGCGGCTTCATACGCTCATAACGTTTCGATCTGACGCCCGCCTGGTGCATGTAATCGAGACGATAAAGCCAATAGGGCAAGGCTTCGCCCATATGGCCGACGATAATCTGCAGGTTCGGATATCTGTCGAAAATGCCGATGGTGATGAGACGCAGGAGATGCATCCCCGTCTCGACGCCGAAGCCGAAAATGGCGCCGTCGAGTCCCGCTTCCAGCATAGGGTCGATCATCGAATCCGGCGGCGTAGAGGGGTGGATATAGAGCGGCTGTCCAGTCGCCTCGAGCGCTTTGAAGATCGGATCGAATTTCGGATCGTCGAGATATTCGCCTTGCGTGTGGCTGTTCACCATGACGCCTTTAAAGCCCATCTCGGCGCCGCGATGAATTTCCTTCGCACTCCATTCGGGGTCCTGCGGGGCGATGCTGGTCATGCCGACAAACCGTGTCGGATGGCGCGCGACGGCTTCCTGAAGATAATCGTTGGCGCGCGTGACGATGGCTTTCGCTTCCTCAGTAGGAAGCGGTTGCACGCCGGGTGACGTGAGCGACAGGATCGCAACATCGATTCCCGTCTCATCCATGTGCTTAAGGCGTAGGTCGTCAAGATCGAGAAGGCGTTCCATAATTTGCTGCGCCCGCTCCGACGGCGACTGGGCGTAAAAACCCCAGAGCGAGACCATGCCCTTGTCCGCTGTGCCGTCTTTCACCATCCTGAGGAAGGCGTCGATTTGTTCTTGGGTGGCGAAAGCTTCTTCCGTCGCGATGCGCAGATAGCCGCGATCACCGCCCGTCTTTAGTTCATGCGTCATGGATTATCCTTCGTGAACGACTTTGGTGACGAGGCAGGCTTCGACGCCTTCGGGCCCGTCTTCAGCCCCATGTCCTGACCATTTGACGCCGCCAAAAGGTGAATCGGCGCCGCCGATCATCACGGTGTTGATGCCGAGCATGCCGGTCTCGACTTCATGGGCGAGACGCTTTTGACGGCCGGAGTCTTGCGTCCAGGCGTAAGCGGCGAGGCCATAGGGAAGGCGGTTCGCTTCGGTGATCGCATCATCTTCAGACTTGAACGGATTACACAGCGCCACGGGACCGAAAGGTTCGGTATTCATGATCTCGCTGGCTTGAGGAACGTCCGAGAGAACAGTCGGTGCGAAATAGAAGCCCTGATTGCCGATGCGTTCGCCGCCGGTGTGAAGCTTGGCGCCTTTCGACACAGCGTCGCCGATGAGTTGTTCCATGGCGTCGGGGCGGCGAGGATTGGCCATGGGGCCCATCTGCACACCTTCGTCAAGACCGTTGCCGATGTTCAGCGCTTTGGCGCGTTTCGTGTATCCAGCGACGAAGTCGTCATAGATTTCTTCCTGAATCATGAAACGCGTCGGCGAGACACAGACCTGTCCGGCGTTGCGGAATTTCTGCGGCACGACCGTGTCGAGCACCTTGTCGAGATCAATGTCTTTGAAGACAAGCACCGGGCCATGACCGCCAAGCTCCATCGTCGTGCGCTTCATGTCTTCGGCGGCGAGTTTGGCGAGATGTTTGCCGATGGCAGTCGATCCAGTGAAGGAAAGCTTGCGAATGATCGGTGACGCGAGCAGATGACGCGAGACCTCGTCGGGCACGCCGAAGACGGCTTGCGCCACTTCTTTGGGAAGCCCTGCATCGAGCAGCGCTTGCAATACCGCGAGCGCGGACGCAGGCGTTTCTTCCGCTGATTTCATGATGACGGAGCAGCCGGCGGCGATGGGGGCGCCCAGTTTGCGGCCGGGATTGCCGATAGGGAAGTTCCAGGGCGAAAAAGCGGCGACGGGCCCGACAGGCTCTTTGGTTACGGTTGAGCGCATGCCCGCCGGCCGTACCAGTGTGCGGCCATAAAGGCGTTGGCACTCGCCGGCGTAGAAATTGAAAAGCCCCACATTCATCATGATCTCGATGCGGGCTTCGGCGAAAGGCTTTCCTTCTTCCATGGTGGCGATGCGCGCAATGTCGTCAGCGCGCTCCAGCATCAACCGCGCCGCGCCTTGCAGGACGGCGGCGCGCTCCTGCGGCGTTGAATTGCGCCAGATCTTAAAGCCTTTCTGTGCAGTCTCCAGCGCGCGGTCGAGGTCGGCCGCGTCGGCGAGCGGCAGCTCGCCAAGCGTTTCCTCCGTCGCTGGATTCACGACGCGATGTGTGCGGCGGCTTCCTTTAGAAATCCGTTCGCCATCGATGATCATATAAAGTTCGGGATAAGCCGTCATTTCTATTTCGCTTCCTTTTCGCGGTCGATGTCGCCCTGCCAGCGCTCTGGCACGATCTCCTTACCGGTGACCGGGTGTTTGTTGTGGAACGGCACGACCTTGTGGGTCGGCCAAAGCCATACCTCTTCATTGATTGCATCAGGCCCAACGGGATCTTCCGGATAGGTCGTTTTCAAAAACGGCACATAATTGGGACGCGTATGCGCCCAGCCGGTTTCAAAGTCTGCATGCCATTGGGGCACATAATTCAGAATGTGAATGCGCCACACGCCGTCCACTTTCTTATAGGTGTTTTCGTAAAGGCCGCCTTCCCACCATTGCCGGATATCGCCAAAGGATTTATGCCGCCCGGCCTGCATTGTGCATCGGAAGCGGGCGAGTGCTGTGACGCCGTCGTCCTGGATATCCACCACATCCTGATGCTGGGGATGGTCCAGCAGAAAGCCGTCTACCGGACCGTTATTGCCATGCACAAACTGTTTTTGAAACCGTTCAATATAGAGCCGCGCTGCGCCCGCCTTGCCTTTGAAGATCCCGCCGAAAAAATGCACCTCGCAATCGTCGGTGAATAGATCGACGACTTCACGATAGAGACATTTGTCGATAAAATAGCCGTAGAGATGATGAAGCTTGCGGACAGCCTGTTCATCCTCGGTGCGCGTGATACGTTCGGTCAGCGCGGCGACTTGCGCTTCAAGCTGTGCAATGCGGTCGGCGTCGGTCATTCGTCCTCCGGTACTCTCTGTTGCTGGTGGGCGGTAATTCGTTTCCGCAGGCGAAGTGTAGCCGAATGCCGGTGGGCAAGTCGCGCTGATATGGTAGTGAATATAACATCAATCGTGAAGCGCCCGAAAAGAAGGCGCGTACAGAGCGCGGATTGGCGTTCCATTTAAGCCCGTTTTGCGGGTCTGGGAGGAGCAATGAAAGACTTCGCCGGGCGGACAGCCTTCATCACGGGCGGCGCCAATGGCATTGGGCTGGGGCTTGCGCGGGCCTTGCTCGCTGAGGGCGTCAAAGTCGCTATCGCTGACATCCGTCAGGACTCTATCGACGCTGCGCTGGACGCGCTTGACAATCATGAGGCTACAGGCCTTTGCATGGATGTCTCTTCCAGAGAAGAGTTCGCCGAAGCGGCGGACGAGGCAGAGCGCCGTTTGGGGCCTGTTTCCCTTGTCTTCAATAATGCCGGCATCAATCTGTTCCAGACCATTGACGAGAGCAGCTATGACGACTGGGATTGGGTGCTGGGCGTCAATCTTTATGGTGTGATTAACGGCGTTCAGACCTTCGTCCCTCGGATGAAGGGGCGCGGCGCGGACGGGCATGTTGTGAACACCGCCTCGATGTCGTGCTTCCTCGCCGGACCTGTGCCGGGCATTTACAACACCGCAAAATTCGCCGTCCGTGGCCTGTCGGAATCCCTACGCTATTCTCTTGCGCCGCACCGCATCGGCGTTTCCGTACTTTGCCCCGGCCTCGTCAAAAGCCATATTCACGCCAGCGACGAGGTGCGCCCGGACGCTCTTGGCGCGCGCGGGAAGCCTGTTGACGCCGCCTTCAACACGCAACTGGCGAAAGTTCATGAAGCGGGCATGGAGCGTGACGAAGTTGCGGCGAAGACGCTTGAGGCAATCCACGAAAACAAGTTTTACATATTCCCGCATCCGGAATTCAGGGACGAGCTTCGCGAAGTCTTCGACGAGATCATTGCCGATTATCCGAAAGGCGACGCGCCGGTGGAGCGCCTCGCTTTCGAGCGGGGACGGCGAGAGAATTACCGAAAGGCTCGCGCCGCCGCACGCGGCAAGTAAGTTGGCGATCAGCCCCAGCGATTGATTTCCGGCCCCGGGGCCCAGGTCTGGTGCGGCGCAGTCGTTTTCGCCAGTGAAAGAGTGCGAGCAACGGAAGGGCGGGCCTGCATGCGACCGATCCACGCGCCTGTTCGTGTTGCGCTTTCAAACGCCGCAGGCTCGATGTCGCGCATTCCTGAAAGCCAGGCATAGGTTTCAAGATCGGCGATAGAAAAGTCGCCAAGCAGCCAGTCGCGCCCGTCCGAGAGTTGCGTATCCACTTTCTCAACAGCCGCTTTGATTTTGGCTTTTGAATCGTCAATCTTTGCCTCGTCAAAGGCGCCGGCGCGTATATCCGCCCAACGCGCTTTCAGATCACCGCTTTTAATGGGCGCAATGAGTTTTTCGAATACGGCGTCGTCCAGCGCCGACAACTTATCGGCAAGGCGCGCCTTGACGCCGAGATAGGCGGCCGCGGGCGCCACGCGTTCGATAATCTGCCGGCACCATGTCATCATTTGCCAGCGTGCAAACGGATCTTGTGGCGCAATTGGCGACATTGTCGCGCTGTCATTGAGGTAGCAGGCGATAAACACCGAATCCGCCATCGGCTCACCGTCGGCGACAAGGACCGGCCCTTCGCCCTCAATGCTCATCTCAACTTCGACATTGCGGGGAACCGTATCGCTGTGACGTTCGCCCATGGTCAGATCGATGGGCCGCAGCTCTGCATCGTGACCGGTTTCGAAAAGCGCCGCGAGGACCGTGAGCGAAGGGCCATTGGGGTCTCCGTGATAAAGCACCATAGTCATTATGAACGCTCCAGGAATTTTATGCGCGCCGCCAGATCGGTCTTGCCCATGGCCCAGGTCTTTTTCGCCGCCGGGCGCTCGTAAATCTTGCGCAGCCATTCAAGAATATGCGGTGTTTTTTCGTCATTCGACAGGTCCGGCTGCGACAGAGGCAGGGCGTAGGCGATATTGAAACCGTTCACGTCAGCAAGACTGTAGTGGTCGCTGGCAAGCCACTCGCGTTTTGACAATTCCTCTTCGAGCATTCGTATGCCGAGTGCGACGCGGCTCTGGGACTCTTTCATTTCCTCTTCGCCAAAGGTTCCATAGATTGCCTTGCGCCAGGCGACGCGCCGCTCAGGCATGGGAATGCGGTCGATGGCGGCTTTCAGCATGTCGGGGTCTTTGCCACGCACCATTGGACCGATAAACACTGACCAGCCGATCATGGAGAATGACGGCGCCAACCACTGGTCCATGAATTTCATCCACCAGCGGATGCGCCATTGGTCTTTCGGATCGTCGGGCATCAATTTCGGGCCGGCGAATGCCGCGTCCACATATTCCATCATGGCGGTCGATTCCGTCAGCACGCGATCGCCATGGGTCATGGCCGGGATCGTGCCCTCGGGATTGATGGCGAGATATTCCGGCTTGTGCTGGTCGAAATCCAGAAGATCGACATAATGGCTGTTGAACTCGACCCCTTTTTCCATCAAGGCCAGCATGGGCTTGCCGGAATTGGCGTTGGGCTCCCAATGATAAAGCGTGACATCGCTCATGCGCTTCTCTCGTTCTTGCCGCTGCCGCAGGCTGAGGGGCCTGCGCGTCTGCACCCATATTCATAGTCAAAAACAGCCTGTGCCGATTGCCGAATAGTGAAAGAAAACGAGACCCGGTCCGAGGAACTCTCTGCTGGTTTATTGTGCGGCGCACACCTCGCCCCGACCGATTTCCTGCAATTGATCCTTCTCATTTGGCGTCGCAGGAAATAGCAGAGAGTGATCAAACGAAGGCCGCGAAGATAAGGAGCAGGACGCATGACGGATCAGCATGTCGAAGACTGGAATGGCGAGGTCGGCGAACGCTGGCTGAAATATCTGGTTCCCTTTGAATCCATGATCTCCCCCATCAATGCTTCGCTGATGAAAGCTGCTGCATTCAAGCCGGGTGAGAAGGTGGTGGAAATTGGTTCCGGCGGCGGCAAGAATGTCATTGAAATTGCACGGGCGGTTGCGCCCTCAGGCGATATCCTTGGTGTTGATATTGCCGAAATTCTGATCGATCATTCAAAAAAGCGCGCTGCAGACGCCGGGGTCAGCAATGTGGAATTCAAATGCGCCGACGCCCAGACGGCGGGCCTTGATGCACCGCGCGACCGCGCCTTTTCCAGTTTCGGGATTATGTTTTTTGATAATCCGGACAAGGCCTTCGCTAATATCAGAAGTTGGGTGAAGCCCGGCGGCGATTTCACCTTTTCCTGTTGGGGCCCGCCCGAGAAAAATCCCTGGATCGGAATGGTCGGCGCCATCGCCGGTAAATATGTGGAGATGCCCGAGCGTGATCCTGACGGCCCGGGCCCGTTCCGCATGGCCGATCCGGAAGCGACCAAAGCGCTCCTCACCCGTGCGGGATGGAAGGACGTCGAATGCAAGCTTTGGCAGGGCGAGCAATTGCTTGGCGGTGAGGGGGCGACACCGGAAAGCGCCGCCGATTTCGTCATGAGTGCGCTCGCCATTGGCGAGCCGCTTGATGAAGCGGGGCCGGGCGTCAAGGACAAGGCCCGCGCCGAGATTGTCGAAACCTTGAAACCATTTCACAAAGACGGCTCCATCCGTCTTGATGCAGCAGCCTGGATCGTGACGGCGAAGGCTTAATCTTTGGGCAGCCGGAAGACGTGTTCGGCGTTTTCCTGCATCAACATTTTCTTGTGAGCGGGTGGAATATCCATCCGGTCATAAGCGGCGACTTCGTCAGATGACTGTTGATACGGATAGTCCATGGCGTAGAGAACGCGTTCCGGCCCCATCACATCCATGCAGAATTTGATCCCCGGCTCCCAGCCGACGCCGCTGGTGGTGATCCAGATATTATTGTGGAAGTAGTGGCTCATGGGATGTTTCAGCGTTACCGCCGGCTGGCCGCCGCGAAGTCCGGGCACGCCATCGGCGTTCGACTGCATCCAGTCGAAGCGATAAAGATGGAGCGGCATGCATTCGCCGAGATGACCGATGACAAGGCGCAGCTTGGGGTATTTGTCGAAGGCGCCTGACAAGATAAGCCCCATCGTGTGGTTCCATACATCATGCGGGAAACCAAGCGCGCCTGTCATGCCGCGCGCTGCGTAGACGCGATCTTCGAAGGGCGCCGTGGGATGGATATATAGCGCCGCATCGTTTTCCTCGAGCGCCGCCAGAATGGGGTCGCATTGCGGCTCGTCAAGAAAATGTCCGCGGAAGTGGGAGTTCAACACGGCGCCGTTGAGCTTCAGCTCTTTCATGGCGCGTTCGATTTCCCGCGCGGCTTTGTCCGGGTCCTGTGGCTGAAAAGCGGCGAGGGCGGAAAAGCGGTCGGGCCGCTTCGCGCAAGCTTCAGCCGCGATATCGTTCGATTTTGCGGCGAGGCGCGTTCCCTCTTCGGGCTCCAGCACTTGCGGACCGGGCGCTGTAAGCAAAAGCAGTTGGCGGTCAATGCCGTATTCATCCATGTGTGCGATCCTGAGATCGCCGAGATCGCACAGCATTTTCTGCAACTCCGGCATGGAGGCGAACATGCCGCCCATCCGAAGCGCCGGATCGTTCGGCGCATTCGCGCTCTTCAGTAGTTTAACCTGAGCC
>JAUIEG010000087.1 GCA_030428745.1 Alphaproteobacteria bacterium | reverse complement strand
GGACGCGCCGTCAGCAAGGCGGCAGGACGCGCGCGAGCCGTTGTCGCGATGGCGCAACGTTGAGCGCCGGTCGCCGAGCCCATCCGCAAATTCCGGATTGGCTTTCAGCATCAGCTGCTCGATCAACAGATTGCGGCGGCGCTTGGACAAAAGGAATGAAGTGGCGAAACCGTCCGGGAAGGTGCGCGCGACAGTGCTCTCAATGACGTCAAGGCCGTCAATGTGAATAACGGCGGCGTCGCCCACAACCACTTTCGCGTCCGTAATCAGCGCCATATCGCCGGGCGAGATATTAAGGAGGCGGCCTTCATATTCATCCGTTGCGTTAATAACTACGCGCGCCGGCAGATTGAGGCTGATCCGTTGATAGCGCCGTGCATCATTCTTAAACATCGTAGAGTTGTCCCGAATTGCCTGTTTGCTCCGCCTCGTTGCAAAATAGCGGCCAGCCCCAAAACCTTTTCTAACGGGTAAGCTGCAATTTTATTCATCCCGCCAGAGCCTCGGTTCGTCGGAGCGCGGTTTGCAGCCTGGCCAGACACTTATATGGTTAAAGCAATAATTTTCCCCGGACCTGTGGAGCTTCACACCATGATGAACAGATTTTTCTGCGCCGCCGCGGCCCTTCTCGCCCTCGGTTCGGCCGCCGCCGCCGAAGAGGCGGACCCTTATTTATGGCTGGAGACTGTCGAGGGCGAAAAGGCGCTCGACTGGGTGCGCGGGCAGAACAAGCGCTCCCTTGAGGACCTCGAAAGCGATCCCCGCTTTGAGGCCATGTACAAGGAGGCGCTGTCGGTGATGACCTCGGATGCGCGTCTTGCGCTGGGGCAGGTCCATCACGGTCAGGTCTATAATTTCTGGCAGGACGACAATCACAAGCGCGGGCTCTGGCGCCGGGCGAGCGTGGAGAGCTATCGCGCCGGTGAGCCGGAATGGGAAACGGTGCTCGACTACGATGCGCTTGCAGCGTCCGAAGACCGGAACTGGATCCGCGGCGGCGTCTCATGTCTGTCGCCTGACTATGTCCATTGCATGGTGGAGCTGTCCGACGGCGGCAAGGACGCCGGCTACTGGCGCGAGTTCAACACTGAGGAGAAAGCCTTTGTCGATGATGGCTTCGCGCTGGACGAGGCGAAGTCCAATGTCACCTGGCTTGATGAAGACACGCTCCTGATCGGTACTGATACCGGAGAGGGCTCGCTCACCTCATCGGGCTATCCGCGCATGGTTCAACGTCTTGATCGCGGCGCTTCTGTCTCTGACGCGCCGGTGATATTTGAGGGCGAAGAAGGGGATGTGTCCTCCTTCACTGTCGCCGAACATGAGGATGACGCAACGCATGTCATCATCATCCGCGCCGTCACCTTTTTTGAATCCGAATATTATTATGCGCCAGGTACAGAGGGTTTTGAAAAACTTCCTCTGCCGCTGAACGCCGACTATCAGGGCATGCTGGACGGTCGCGCGATTTTCTCTTTACGGGAAGACTGGACGCATGACGGGGAGGGGTACAGCCAGGGCGCGGTGGTCGCCTATGGTCTGGCCGACGGTTCTGTGGAGACAGTTTTCGAAGCGTCCGACAATCAATCCGTCGAGGACGTGGAAGTCGGCAAGTCGAACATCATCATCCAGTATCTCGACGATGTTTCCGGCGCTGCTGTTCGCGTTGAGCGATCCAGCAAAGGCAAGTGGAAAGCCAAATCCATTGGGCTGCCGGAAAACGGGGTTGTCTCCATCGTCTCCGCCGGCGGTGGAACCGACGACGCCATGTTCTCCTTTGAAAGCATGACGACGCCCGACACGCTTTTCTATGTGACGGCGAAGAACAAGGTCGAAAAGATCACGGAGACGCCGGCCTTTTATGACGCGACCGGCGTTGTCGTGGAACAGCGCTTTGCGACGTCCGCAGACGGAACAAAAATTCCTTATTACATCATGGGGCTCGATTCCGTCCTGAAACAGGGAAATGCGCCAACCGTGCAATATGGCTATGGCGGTTTCCTCGTGCCGATCCTGCCGGTCTATTATGAAGACCCGTCACGCCCTCAGCACGGCGCCCTTGCGGGGCTGATGTGGGTGAAGCGCGGCGGCGTTCTTGTCCTGTCGAACATTCGCGGCGGTTCGGAATATGGACCGCGCTGGCATCAGGCGGCGTTGAAGGAAAACCGCCAGCGCGGTTTTGACGACTTCATTGCGATTTCTGAAGACCTGATCGAGACGGGCGTAACCAGTCCTGAAAAGCTCGGCGCCATCGGCCGCTCCAATGGCGGCTTGTTGATGGGCGCCATGCTGACACAGCGTCCGGACCTTTACGCGGCGATCGATATTGGCGTGCCGCTGCTCGACATGAAGCGCTATAACAAGCTTCTCGCCGGCGCCTCCTGGATGGGGGAATATGGCAATCCCGATATTGCGGAGGAATGGGAGTATATTTCCAAATATTCTCCCTACCAGCATATCAAGGCGGGTGAGCCTTACCCCAAGGTTCTCTTCTACACCTCCACCAAGGACGACCGTGTCCATCCGGGTCATGCACGCAAGGCGGCCGCGAAGATGGAGGGCCTTGGCTATGACTTTTTCTATTATGAGAATATCGAAGGCGGTCACGGCGGCACGGCCAATCAGGAGCAGCTGGCCCACCGGACCGCACTGGAATGGGCCTATTTCGCCCGCATGCTGATGGGCGCAGGGAACTAAGCTCACAACCGTATGCGTGAAGGCCGTACGATAGAAAAAGCCGCCCTGTTTTGGGGCGGCTTTTTTCGTCACATTTGGATTGCAAACGCGACTGGCGAGGTTTACGCGGCGTCGCGCCAGTTCTCGACCTGCTTTTCGGCCTCTTCACGGGCGATCCCGTATTTTTCCTGGATCTTGCCGACGAGCTTGTCCTGATTGCCCTCGATTTCGGTCAGTTCGTCGTCAGTGAGCTTGCCCCACTGCGCTTTCGCCGAGCCCTTGAGCTGGTTCCATTTGCCTTTAAGTTCATCCGAATTCATGATGCGAGCTCCTTTCCTGTTGCTCATCAATCGAACACACAAACTGCGCGCACCGTTCCCTTTTAACGGGAAACAGCCCTAAAGTTGCGCGTGCATGAAATGGAGGGCGCATGTCCTGGTGGTTTGGCGTCAAGCTTTGGAAGCGGGTTTTTCTGGGGCTTATCCTTGGGGTGGCTTTCGGTCTCGCCGTGTCGCAGACGATGGCGCCGGAAGCCGGTGAAGCTCTGCTGAACCAGATAAAGATCGTCGGCGACATTTTTATCGCCGCGATCCGCCTTGTCATTATTCCCCTGATCTTTTTCACGCTGATCGCCGGCGTCCTGGCGCTGGGCGATCCCAAAAAACTCGGCACCATCGGTCTCAAGACCCTCGTGCTCTATTTGCTGACGACGTTCTTCGCCAACACCATCGGCCTCGCCATGGGCACGATTTTCCGCCCTGGCAGGGGCGTCGAGCTTGGCGCCGCCGAACCTAGGGTGATCAGCGCCGAGGCCGGAGGGTTTTTGGACCGTATCGTGGGCATGGCGACAAAAAACCCGTTCGAAAAGATCATGGCGGGCGAGCCGATGACGCTTGTTATCGGGGCCTTGCTCATCCTCGCGGCGATCTGGCTGACCCGCCGGGTTGAGGAAGGCGGCGTCAAGCGTCCCGTGGTGGCGGTGATTTTCACTGCGCTGTTTGCGCTCGGGATCGCCATGTCGTCCATGGACATTCTGTTCCTGATTTTTGTCTCGCTTGTTATCGGCGTCGTCTTCCTGTTTGAGCCGGGGGACGACGGTCCGGCCATGCGGTTCTTCACTTACGCCTCTGACAAGGTTCTGGGCGTCACCCACATGATCATGGAGATTGCGCCCTTTGGCGTCTTCGCCTTGATCGCCTGGGTCGCCGGCACGCGCGGACTTGAGACCTTCACGGCGATATTCTGGCTCGTTATCGCCGTTTATCTGGGCTGCTTCATCCACATGGCGCTTATCTATGGCGGGATCGTGAAGTTCGGCCTCAAGCTTCCCTTCATCAACTTTTTCCGCGGCATTCTCGATGCGCAGATGGTGGCGTATTCGACATCCTCTTCGTCAGCGACGCTGCCGGTGACGATTTCGAACGTCACCGAAAATCTCGGCGTCAAGAAATCGATCGCAGGCTCGGTTCTGCCGCTTGGCGCGACGATCAATATGGACGGAACCGCGCTCTATCTCGGCATTGTGGCCCTCTTCACGGCTCAGGCGTTTGGCTACAGTCTGGAGCCGCATCATTATGGGCTGATCGCGTTGACGGCGGCGCTGGTTTCCATCGGTACGGCGGGGATCCCGTCAGCGTCGCTTTTCCTTCTTGCGACGGTGCTGCAAGTGTTTGATGTCACGCCCGAGCACACGGCGATAATCGTCGGGTTCATTTTTCCCTTCGACCGCCTTTTGGATATGATGCGCACGGTCGTGAATGTAACCGGCGACGCAACCGTCGCCGTTACCGTCGCCAAATGGGAAGGCGAGCTCGACGAAGCCGTCTTCCGACAGAAAAGCTCCAACTAAAAGGCACACAGGAAGCCGCGCCATGGCCAACAATATCAAGCGTCTGCGACTCGGCTTTCTGTTTACACCCCGCGAGTTTTCGCGGCTGATCGGCGTTTATCCGGAATATTTGCCGCGGCTTGAATCCGGGGAGCGCGCGCTTACCGACGCATGGATCGATGCTGTCAGCAGCGCGCTCGGGATCGCACCGGAGACAGTGCTTGATCCGGATGCGGACATTCAGAAAATTGTTTCTTCGACGCCGCGCCCCGGTGTGGAGACAGCCACAATCTGCCCGCTTGCCGCGCGCTACGCCATTCTGGCGATCGCTGCCAAAACCTGCGGATTGAAAATTGCGGAGAAAATTACGGAAGACGATCTCGCAGAGGCTGTGTGCAGTCTCATTGCGTTTGTGCAAGGCGGCGCGCGCCGGTCCGCCTTGGAAAAATCGAATCCCGAGACGTCAGGGATGGAGAAGCCGACGCCCGGCGTGCTGGACGAAAAGGCGGTCAGTCGTCTTTCGAAAGGTCTTCAAATAACCGCTTTAGCAATCCTTCAATCCTGCTTTGACGATCCGCCGCCGGATTTTCAAGAACGTCTGGATGCTGCCCTTCAAGGGGCAGTGTCGATGATTGTGGCGTTTTCGCAGATTGACGAGCGCGCCCGGCCCCCGGAAATGGAATAACATTACTGCTTTCCCGTTTCGGAAAAACATCCAGTAAACGCTGATACAGCGTTTCCGCGCGCTTGCGGTCGTCGTCCTCCAAAAGATCCCCCGTCTCGATTGCCCCGGCCCGTTGGGTGATCAGGCACCCTTAACAAATGTGACCATGGCAGGAAAGAGTTTTCTCCCAGGGCTCGCGCTGGCGCTAGCGGGCCCGCTGTTAATTTTTTATTAACCAAAACACGCTCCGCGCTTAACCGCAGTTTAAGCCAGAAGCTGTCTTCTTCTCCCTCGCCGGCGCAAGGCCGGGAGTGGAGAGAGCTATGACAAATAAAGATCTGCGGCGCGAACAACTCGCGCTGCTTCGTTTTGAAAAATCCATGAAAAAAGCCGCTACGGACAAAGCCGCAGGTAAGCCGCTGGACAAGGCGCCGCTCATCGCGGGCGTCGCTGCGGTCACCGCCGCCGCCGCCAGCGTTGCGGACAAGATGGGCGATGCTTCGCTGATGCAATATGCTGATGCGGTGGAAAGCGCCGCCTATGCGGCGAATGACGGCAACGCCTGGCTCATGAATCTTGCCGAGGCTGTTTCCAAAGGCCACAATGCGATTGAAATGCTGGCCCAGCAGGGCGCTTTTATCATCCTGCAGGCTGGCGGCGGCACACCCAAACCGCCACAGGCAGAGGTGATCGCATCAGTCCTGATGAATGGACAACTCTAACACGTTACGGGGCAATCCTGTTTTTCGGGATTGCCCTATGCTTCCTTTCTGGATCACGAAACTTAAAGCTCGCCTCATCGGTCATCGGGGCCGATTGGGTGCTGAGCAACAGCTTCTATTATTTCATGAGCGGCGCGGCGGTTAACCTGATCGCGCCCATGAATATTATCGTCCTCGGACTGTTTTTGACATTCTGGAAAACAAAAAGTCTCAATGGCGCCTTCATCCATCGAACGTTTTTCATCTATTACGGGCTCTATTTTCTTATCAATTCGTGGCATTTGCTCGGGCGTCTCTTCTTCCCCGACACGCTGACTGCGACCTACTATTTTTCCATTATCGCCTCCAATGTGGTCTTTATCCTGATCGTCATTACGATGTGGGGGCTCGCCATTCTGAAGTTTCTCGATAATAACTCCGATGGCGGGCTCAAGGGCGTTTTCGACCGCAACATTGACAAGTGGCGGAAGTGGTTTTGAGCCGGAACGGGCCGCAGCCCTGAAATATCGCTTTGCGCCGCCGCCTTGCCTTCCGGGCCCCGATCGCCTATATCCCCCGCCAATTCCGGGAAAGCTTAAGTTTCCTGTCTCTGCCTGAACGACCCCCAAGCCTTTAAAATGGGACGGGTCAGGGGAGCGCCGCCATCGGGGTAACGCCCTCATGGCGGTTAAGGCCGTTTGGGCGGTCAATTGCGGTTATGCGCGCCTTCGCGCGCGCGTTGCGTTTAGAATGAAGGTCTTGAAAGGGACTTGGCGGTTTGGATTATCGCGTCGCCTTTGCGGAAACTGACTGGGAGCCGGCCCTTGAGGGCACGGCCCGGCTGAAACGCGTGGCGCGCGGCGGCAAGGCTTTCCGCCTTCTTGAACTCACCCCCGCTTCCAACCATCCTGACTGGTGTGAGGCGGGCCATCTGGGCTTCGTGGTCGAGGGCGAGCTGGAAATCGAGTTTGCGGCGAAGACCGTCCGCTTTTCCGCTGGCGACGCGCTTTCCATTCCCCGCGGCGCCGCTGACCGCCACCGCCCGCGCGCGCTTTCCGGGCGCGCCCTTATGTTTCTCATCGAAGACGAGGCTGCCTGATGTTTGAAAGCTTAAGCGATCGGTTAGGCGCCATCTTTGAGGGCCTCAAAGGCAGAGGCGCTCTCGAAGAGAAGGACGTCAACGAAGCCCTTCGCGAAGTGCGCGTCGCGCTTCTGGAGGCGGACGTCGCCCTGCCGGTCGCCAAGGATTTCATCGCCAAGGTCAAGGAACGCGCCATTGGCGTGGAGGTTCTGCGGTCGGTGACGCCCGGCCAGCAGGTCGTGAAAATCGTTCATGACGCTCTTGTCGACATGCTTGGCGGCGAGGACGCTGACGGCGCGCTCTCCTTCGCGACGACGCCGCCCGCCGTGATCATGATGGTCGGTCTGCAGGGCTCTGGTAAAACCACCTCGACGGCGAAGATCGCGTTGCGGCTCTCAAAGCGCGAGAAGAAAAAGGTCCTGATGGCCTCGCTCGACACGCGCCGCCCGGCTGCGCAGGAGCAGCTCGCGATTTTGGGCGAGCAGGCGGATGTGAAGACGCTTCCCATTATCGCGGGACAAACGCCTCGCGATATCGCCAACCGCGCCATCGAGGCGGGCAAACTCGGCGGCTATGACGTCGTCATGCTCGACACCGCGGGCCGGCTTTCCATCGACGAACAATTGATGACGGAAATCGCCGACATTCATGCGGCGACCAATCCTATCGAAAGCCTGCTCGTGGTTGACTCGCTCACGGGTCAGGATGCGGTGACAACGGCGGAGAAGTTTAAAGAACGCGTGCCCGTCACAGGCGTTGTGATGACCCGGATCGACGGCGATGCGCGCGGCGGCGCGGCGCTCTCCATGCGCGCGGTCACGGGCGCGCCGATTAAATTTGTCGGCGTCGGCGAAAAGCTTGACGCCCTCGACGCTTTTGAACCGAAACGTATGGCCGGCCGTATTCTCGGCATGGGCGACATCGTTTCGCTCGTCGAAAAAGCGTCCGAGGAAATGGACGCCGCCAAGGCTGAAAAAGCCGCCAAGCGCATGGCCAAGGGCGAGTTCGACATGAACGACCTCGCTGACCAGTTCAAACAGATGCGCAATATGGGCGGCATGGGCGCCATCCTCGGCATGCTGCCCGGCATGGGCAAAATGAAGAAGATGGTCGATCAGGCCGGCGGCCTCGACGACAAGGAAATCGTCCGTCAGGAAGCGATCATTTCCTCAATGACGAAACAGGAGCGCAAGAAACCGGCGCTCATGAACGCGAAGCGCAAAAAGCGCGTCGCCGCCGGTTCCGGCACCTCCGTTCAGGAAGTGAACAAGCTTTTGAAGGCGCACCGCCAGATGGCGGACATGATGAAGAAGATGGGCAAAGGCGGCATGAAAGGTCTAGCCGGGCAAATGGCCGGCATGATGGGCGGGCCCGATCCGGCTGTTGTCGAAGCCGCCAAAGGAAAAGCGAAAGGCGCTCTTCCGGATGCGGACGATCTCGATTTCGACGCCATCGAAAAAGCGCTGTCGGGGCAGGGCGTCCTGCCGCCGGGAATGGGCGGTTTGGGGAAGAAGAAATAAATGTCTTCTGATGTTCGTTTGATTAAGCGCGATTTGCGCGGCCATCTGGAATTGCTTTCCGCTCCCGCATCCGTGCAGATTGCATACCTGCGCGCAGAAGGGCCCATTTCAGTTGACGACTTTGCTGAAGATTTCGAATGCTTGGTGAAGCCGTATATTGC
>JAUIEG010000086.1 GCA_030428745.1 Alphaproteobacteria bacterium | reverse complement strand
TGAACGCGGTAAGCGCCAACAAACTGGAGCTCATCCAGATCGCCGACGCCGTCGCGCGCGAAAAATCCATCGACAAGGCGCTCGTCATCGAGGCCATGGAAGATGCGCTGGCCCGCGCCGCGCGCACGCGTTATGGCCACGAGACGCTGGTCAAGGCTGAGATCAATCCAAAGACCGGCGAAACCAAGCTGTGGCGTCTTCTCGAAGTGGTTGAGGAAGTTGAAAACGACCAGACCCAGATGGCTCTGTCCGAAGCGCTTCACCGCAATCCGGAAGCCGAGGTCGGCGCGTTCATGTCTGAACCCCTGCCGCCGATCGATTTTGGCCGCCAGGCCGCCATGGGCGCCAAACAGGTCATCACCCAGAAAGTGCGCGAAGCCGAACGCGACCGTCAGTATGAAGATTTCAAGGATCGTCTCGGCGAGATCATCAATGGCATCATCAAGCGCGTGGAATACGGTCATGTGATTGTCGATCTCGGCAAGGCCGAGGCGATTGTCCGCCGCGACCAGCAATTGCCGCGCGAAAATTATCGCAATGGCGACCGCGTGCGCGCCTATATCATGGATGTGCGCCGTGAGACGCGGGGCCCGCAGATCTTCCTGTCGCGCTCGCACCCGCAATTCATGGCGAAGCTTTTCGAGCAGGAAGTGCCGGAAGTTTATGACGGCGTCATCGAGATCAAGGCGGTCGCCCGCGATCCGGGCAGCCGCGCCAAGATCGGCGTCTTTTCGAACGATCCGGGCATTGATCCTGTGGGCGCCTGCGTCGGCATGCGCGGCAGCCGCGTTCAGGCTGTCGTCAACGAACTGGGCGGCGAAAAGATCGACATCGTGCCGTGGAATGACAATGACGCCACTTTCGTCGTCAACGCGCTCGCTCCGGCGGAAGTCACCAAGGTCGTGCTCGACGAAGACCTTAAGCGCATCGAAGTCGTGGTGCCGGATGAGCAATTGTCGCTCGCCATCGGCCGCCGCGGCCAGAATGTGCGCCTCGCGTCGCAGCTTACGGGCTATGAAATCGACATCATGACCGAAGAGGAAGAGAGCGCGAAACGCCAGGAAGAATTCAAGGTGCGTTCGGAGCTCTTCATGGCCGGTCTCGATGTGGATGACATGATGGCCGGACTTCTGGTTTCCGAAGGCTTCTCCAAAATCGAGGAGATCGCCTTTGTGGAGGTCGACGAGCTCATGGACATTGACGGTCTCGACGAAGAAACCGCCGAGGAGCTCCAGGCTCGCGCCAAGGATTTCATCGAGGAAGAAAACAAAAAACTCGATGAAAAGCGCAAGGAACTCGGCGTCGCTGACGACATTCTTGAAATGGACGGCCTCGATCTCAAAATGATTGTGACGCTGGGCGAGAACGACGTGAAGTCGGTTGAAGATCTCGCGGGCTGCGCCACGGACGACCTCACCGGCTGGACCGAGCGGGTCGATGGCGAGCGCAAGCATTATGACGGCATGCTTGAGGCCTACAAAATCACCGCTGAAGACGCGGAAGATCTGATCATGCGCGCGCGGCTTCAGGCCGGGTGGGTCACGCAGGAAGACCTCGACGCCATGAAGGCGGCGGAAGAGGCGGCTGCGGCGGAAGGCGAGGAGGCGGCGGCTGACGTCAGCGCTTAAAAAAGCGAAGGCCGCTTCTGAACGGCGTTGTGTGGCGACGGGCGCAGCGCTGACGCCGGAGGAAGGGCTGCGGTTCGTGATCTCGCCGGAAGGCGAACTCGCGCCGGACTTTACAGGCAAGCTCCCCGGGCGGGGGGCCTGGCTGACGCCGCAAAGGGCGGCGCTTGAGACGGCGCTGCAAAAGGGCGCGTTTGCACGCTCGTTCAAGCGGGGCGTCGCGGCGCCGGACGATCTGGCGGCGCGCATTGAGGCGGGTCTTGCGAAGCAGGCGCTCGCCGCGCTTGGCCTTGCGCGCCGGACCGGCGATGTGGCCACGGGCTTTGAAAAGGTCCGGGCCATGCTGGCGGACGGCGCGGCCGCCGCGCTCATCAACGCCGCCGATGGCGGTGAGGACGGGCGAAGGAAACTGGAAGGCGCAGCCGGCGACGCCGCGGTGGTTGTGTTGTTTGAAGAGGCCGAACTCGCGGCGGCTCTTGGCCGGGGGGAGCCGACGGTTCATGTGGCCGTCAAAAAGGGCGCAGCGGCGCAGCGTTTTCTCAACGTCGCGCGGCGCCTTGAAGGATTTCGAAGCGGCGATAAAGCCGCGAAACAATAGGGGTTCGCTGTGGACCCCGGCCCTTTGGGGCTGTATGTCGATGGCGGCTTCCTGGAAAGGGACCGCCGCTAAGAAAGGCGCTTCAAGCAAGCGCATTTGGAGATTGGATGAGCGACGACGTCGAAACTGAAACCAGCAAACCGCGCCGGCCGCTGACACTGCGCCGCACGGAGACGGGCGCCGTTAAGCAGAGCTTTAGCCACGGCCGCTCCAAGACGGTTGTTGTCGAGACCAAGAAACGCCGCGTCCTGGCGCCGAAAAAGCCTGGCGAGGCGCCGGCGAAGGCCGAGGTCAAGGAAGCGCCTGAGAAAAAGGCCGCTCAAAAGCCCGCTGAGGATAAAGCCGCAGCGGCGAAGGCCGCGGCCGCCGCCAAAGAGGCTGAGGAGAAGAAGAAAAGCGCAGCTGTTCTTCGCACGCTCTCCGACGATGAAAAACAGGCTCGCGCCGCAGCCCTCGCGACCGCGCGCAAGCAAAAGGCTGAGCGCGATAAACGCGACGCCGTCGAACGCGCCGAACGCGAAGCGCGTGAAGCCGAAGAACGCTCGCGTCTCGAAGAAGAGCGCAAGCGTCAGGCTGTTGAAGAAGAAAAGCGCGCCCGCGAAGCTGAAGAACGCCGCAAGGCCGAAGAAGAAGCCCGCGAAGCGCTTGAGGAAGAAGAGCGTGAGCGCAAAAAGCGCAACGCGGCCAAAACCGACGCCCGCGCGAAGGGCCGCGAAGAAGAAGAACAGAAAGCCGACGCCAGCAAAGCAGCGGATCCTGACAATCCGCTTGCCCAGCTCGGCGGCCGCCTCAAGACCAAGCGCAAGGGCGGCGGTGATGACCGTCGTGAGGCCGGCAAGGCGAAAGAAGCGCCGCGCCGCCGTTCAGGCAAGCTCACCATCGCCAATGCGCTCGATGACGAGGAGCGTCAGCGCTCGCTCGCATCGGTGAAGCGCGCCCGCGAACGCGAAAAGCTCGCCCGCCAGCAGCGTGGCGGCGAACGCGTCTTGCGCGATGTCATCATTCCAGAAACCATCACCGTGCAGGAGCTCGCTGCGCGCATGTCCATGCGCGCCGTCGATCTCGTCAAGGAATTGATGAAGCAGGGCCAGATGGTCACGTCGAATGAAATTCTCGACGCCGACACGGCGCAGCTCATCGCCGAAGATCTCGGCCACTCTGTGAAACGCGTCTCGGAAGCCGATGTTGAAGTGGGCCTTGACGGCGCCGAAGACGACGAAGCGGATCTGAAACCGCGTCCGCCAGTCGTCACCATCATGGGCCATGTGGATCACGGCAAGACGTCGCTTCTCGACGCCATGCGTCAGACGGATGTGGTCGCTGGCGAGGCTGGCGGCATTACCCAGCATATCGGCGCTTATCAGGTGACGCTGGGCGATGACCGCAAGATCACCTTCCTTGATACGCCGGGCCACGCCGCCTTCACGCAGATGCGCGCGCGCGGGGCCAAAGTCACGGATATCATCATTCTCGTGGTTGCGGCGGATGATTCCATCATGCCGCAGACGGAAGAGGCGATCAGTCACGCCAAAGCCGCCGGTGTGCCGATCATTGTCGCCATCAACAAGGTCGACAAACCCGACGCCGACCCTAACAAGGTTCGCACCGATCTCCTCCAATATGAGATCCAGGTCGAGAGCATGGGCGGCGACGTTCAGGACGTCGAAGTCTCGGCGCTCAAAAAGATGAATCTCGACGGCCTTCAGGACGCGATCCTGTTGCAGGCTGAACTGCTCGACCTCAAAGCCAATCCGGACCGTCCTGCGAACGGCGCGGTCGTTGAGGCGCGTCTCGACAAAGGTCGCGGCGCGGTGGCGACGCTGCTGGTTGAGCGCGGCAGCCTGAAGCGCGGCGATATTCTCGTCGTCGGATCGGAATGGGGCAAAGTGCGCGCCATGACCGATGATAAAGGCAAAACCGTGCAAGAAGCGGGGCCCGCCTATCCGGTGGAGGTCCTCGGGCTCAATGGCGCCCCTGAACCGGGCGACACGTTCAACGTTGTCGATAGCGAAGCAAAAGCCCGCGAGATCGCCGAATTCCGCCAGCGCCAGCGGCGCGAGAAGGCGGCGGCGAAGTCGTCTGGCACATCGCTCGAGCAGATGATGGCGCAGCTGCAGGATTCGGAAGTCAAAGAACTGCCGATCGTTATTAAAGGCGATGTGCAGGGTTCGATCGAAGCGATTGTCGGCTCGCTGGAAAAATTCAACAATGACGAAGTTCGTGTGCGCGTCCTGCATACAGGCGTCGGCGGTATTTCCGAAAGCGATGTCATTCTCGCCGAGGCGTCGAGCGCACCGGTCATCGGCTTCAATGTCCGCGCCAATAAACAGGCGCGCGAAGAGGCCGAGCGGTCGAAGGTCGAGATTCGTTACTATTCGGTGATCTACAACCTGATCGACGATATCAAGGCGACGCTGTCCGGCATGCTTGAGCCGGAATTGCGGGAAACCTTCCTTGGCAATGCGGAAATCCTCGAAGTGTTCAACATTTCGAAGCACGGCAAAGTCGCTGGCTGCCGCGTGACCGAAGGCAAAGTGGAGCGCGGCGCGAAAGTCCGCCTTATCCGCGACAACGTCGTCATTCACGAAGGCGAGCTTTCGCAGCTCAAGCGCTTCAAGGATGACGTCAATGAAGTGCCCGGCGGTCAGGAATGCGGCATGAGCTTCGCTAATTACGAAGACATGCGCGCCGGCGACGTCATCGAGTGCTTTTCCGTTGAGAAGGTGACGCGGACGCTTTAACCGCAGCCGTTAGCTTCGGAGAAAGACTCATGCTCCGTTTGCTTGATCCCCTCAGGGATGGTCCTGCCTTGCATGCGATCTTCGGCGACGAAGAGTGTTGCGCTTATCTTGCCGACCCGGCGACGAAATCTGTCGCTGACACCGTCAGTCTCCTGAAAAAATGGAATGACGGGACGGAGGAGACGACCTGGGCGATTGTCGAGAAGCAAGATGGCGAGGCGCTCGGCCGGGCGACTTTGATTCCGCGCGGGCGTGATGTCTGGGAAATCGGGATCATGCTTTGCCCAAAAGCGCAGGGGCGCGGCCTGGCGGTGAATGCGCTTGCTGACATCATCGATGACGGCTTTGACAATCGCGGCGCGCGCCGGATTTTCGCCGATGTCGATACCGACAATGCGCCTTCTATCCGCCTGTTTGAGCGTTTGGGGTTTCAGCGCGAAGGGGTGTTGCGGGGGACCTGGATGACCCATATCGGTGAGCGCGACAGCGTCATTTTCGGCCTTCTTCACCATGATGCGCGGGTTTGGACACGCTACCAACAATGACGCTGCGGGGAACCGAAGGGGTCCGGCGGCGTTTTACGACCGAGCAGGGATTTACAGTCATTCTGTAAGGGTTACAGAACTGCAAGATGATGAGCGATTGCGGCCTTTGGGCCGCACCGCTAAATTCATCGGCTTATAATTTAAGGGGGCGTGTTTGACCTCAGGGTCTCCACATTTCATGTATGTCTTGGTTGCGCCTGATGGCGGCTATTTCGCTGAAATGGCGGCTGTCTCCGCGACAACGCTCAAACGCGTGACGCCCGGCGCCCGCATAACCTTCATTACGGACGAGATGACAGCCGCGCTCAAAACGCCGGCGACAGGCCTCTTGCGTGATCTTGCCTCCGACTGGATTGCCCATCCCACCGGCGATTTCCCCCCGGCCATGTCGAGCAGGTTGTTGAAGCTTTCCAGCCGCTCGCTGGTCAAGGGCGACGTCGTCTTCGTTGATTGCGATACGCTTGTCGCCCAGGATCTGACGCCCCTTGCAAGCCATCGCGGCGATTTTGCAGTGGTCGAGGATAAGCCGGACATGCCCGACCACATTCGGGAATATGCGCAGAAGTCGGGTCTTTCTATCCCGCGCCGCTATTTCAATTCCGGTGTGATGGGCATGCGCGACAAGCCGTCGGTTCAGGCCGCAATAGGCGGTGCGCTTGAGGCATGGCTCGCCAGCGTCGGAGACGGGTTTTATTTCGATCAGGTGTTTTTGAATTCAGCCTTATATCGTTCTGATGTTGAGATAGAGTGGTTGCCGCCGACGTTTAATTCGCAAATCTGGGCGAAAACTTATCATGCGATCCGCCCCCGGTTATTCCACGTTTTTGCAGAGGATTTTGAAAATCGTAACGAAACGGTGCTGCATGTGATGGCGAAAGGGTTGAAGGAAACGGGTTCTATCGACCAGGAAGCGCTAATGCAGTTCATCGAAACCGGAAATCCGTGGACGGAGCTTTCTCGTCCCGGGCAATATATTGCGCTGGCGCGGCCCGTGTCAGCGGCCGCCTCTGCTTTGCGTTTGGTCCTGCGCGGTCGGCTGTAACGCCAGCTTGCCGCCCCCCCCTTTTCCTTTGTCTCAGGAAAGCCTATTTTCCCGTTATGGCTAATCGATTTTCCAGTAAAAAGGGTCCGTCACAGCGCCAGCTTCGCGCTGGAGAGCTGATCCGTCATGCGCTTGCGGAGCTCCTTCAGCGTGAAACTCTGCGCGATCCGGCCCTTGCCGGCGTCTCTGTCACGATCAGCGAAGTCCGTGTTTCGCCCGATCTAAAACAGGCGACCGCTTATGCGGCGCCGCTCGGCGGCGGCCAACAGGACGAAGTTATTGCGGCTCTTAATCGCGTGGCGCCTTACTTGCGGGGACTCTTGGGTAAGAAGATTGAATTGAAATTCACGCCGGCCCTGACTTTTGTGGCGGATGAGACTTTTGCAGAGGCGCAAAAAATTGACCGCCTTCTGGCGCGGCCGGACGTGGCTCGTGACCTTGACGGCGAATAAGTTCACTACGTCTTTACCGACAGTTTTTCATCCTCGTTGATGGTCTGTGCATAAAAGAGCGGCTTGCCTCGTCGAGGGTGAAGACTAATGTTAATATCAGCGGCCTTTTTACGGCACTCAAAAGTGCAAGCGCCAATGGCGAACCTGCGTAGTGGCGTCGGTAAGGTATGGCGCGGCCTTTTTTCTGCGGCTGGCCGCTATAGACCCATTCCCGCCGCCGAAACCGAAACCGTTCAGGGCGAATTCTTTCCTTTTAAGGGTGATATTCCCCGGGAAGCCGGCGATGAACAGGGTCAATGGCTGTTGCGCTTCGCCATAGAGAGACCGGTTTTCGAGGAAGTTGAGAACCTCGTTGTCACGCCTTGCGGCGGCGGCTGGAAGGAGGGCGTGCTTTTTGAAAAATACAGCGCCGTTAAACCCGGCCTTAGAATGCTGCTTGCCGACCATCAGCCGAAGAAGACGGCGCCTGGCGGCTATTTCATCCAATCGGAACATGTAGACACTTTTGGCGACTGGATGGGTGAATATCTGACGCCGCTGGCCCAGCTCCCCCATATTGATGCGCCCGTGTTTTTGCCTGCCGCCCTGGCCGCGAAGACTTATGTCCAACGTGATTGCGCGCGGATTGGGATTGAGTGCGTCGGTGTTGACGAACCCTTGCTGATCAAGCGGGCGAAGGTGATGCGTCAGAGGCGCTTCGTGCGCTACTGGCGGCCAGAGTTTGCCAGTGCGCTTGCTAGACTTTTGAAGGTCACGCCGCCATCTCCTGCGCCTGGTTCGCTCCTGTACCTGTCGCGTCATGGAGAGCGTTCCGAAGTCGCGGACCGAACTCATCCAAATCTAATCGTCGAAGATGCCGTGCGCAAACGCGGCGGTGTTGTTCTGCGCACGGCGAACGCTACGCTCGATGATTATATAAAGGCCGGCGAGAAAGCAGAGACGGTTTTGTTTGACCACGGATCGGCTGCTTACAATATGGTCTATTGGCGCCCGCGAAGGGTTATTGAGTTTGTGAGCGATGACTGGTGGATGAACTCTTTCCTGTTCTTTGCCGCCAGTCTTGGCGTCGAGGATTATACAATTTTATGCACCGACTGGCCCGGTGTGGCGGAGCGTCTTGATGCGACGCTTGATGCGCCGATGGAGGCGCCATGAAGGGGCTGACCATGGCGCTTTCCGCTATCCTGGGGCCAGCGCGGGCGGCGGCATTGCGCAATGACATCTCCAAGATGTGGCGCTGGAGTTTCGCCGCCGCCGGGCGCTATCGGCCTATTCCGAGTGATGAAACAGAAATCGTTTTCGACAAACGGGTCTCCTTCAAGGGCGATGCGCCTTTGCAGATTGCGAACGGGGTCCATGAACAGGGGCGCATGGCCTTTCGTTTGCCCCGGTCGCAGCTTGAGGACGCTGACGATCTGATTGTCACGCCCAATGGCGGCGTCTGGCGCGAGGGGTGTTTTGAAGAGCGCTACAGCGCCGGCCGGCCGGGATTGCGCCTTCTGCTTGAAACCCATCGTCCAAATGAGGCGATGCCTGAAGCTTATATTGTTCAGTGCGCGCATAATGACACCTATGGGGACTGGGTGTCGGAATATCTGGTTCCGGTTCTGGGCGCTGCGCCCTTGTCCGCGCCGT
>JAUIEG010000085.1 GCA_030428745.1 Alphaproteobacteria bacterium | reverse complement strand
GCGCTGTTCCTGCCGGAAACCCGGGCGGCGTTTCGCGAACTCCTCAATCTCGGCCTGACAGACGCTATCCGGCAGGCCAACCCCAAGGGCGTCTGTTACACTTTCTGGGATTATCAGCGCGGCGCCTGGGAAAAAGACAACGGCATCCGCATCGACCATCTCTTGTTAAGCCCGCAGGCCGCGGACCGTTTCAAGGACGCGGGCGTCGACCGCAAGGAACGTGCGCCCGGCGATAAAAAAGAAAAGCCGTCGGACCATGTGCCGACATGGGTGGAGTTGGATTAAAATTCAATCCAGGGCAACCAGTCGAACCTTTCGAAAATCACTCAACGTGCAACGCCGATACGACCACTGATCATAGCCCGGCGCGATAATCTCCATAAATGCATTTCGGCATAGATTAGGCGATTTAAGGTTGAACGAAATATCAATTTTTTTTGCTGGGTCATAATAACAATCAGACTGAGTTGTATTGAGGTAATATTCTCCCTCATACGAGAATAGAAAGGTATTTTTTGCAACCGGGGATACGCCATCAAGTTTCGAGTAGAAAATGCACATCCGGGTCTCACCGGTTTCTTCGAGACGGAACTGCACTTCTTCCCTTTGGGGAGCATCTTTTTCAGCTTCTCCGGGCTCCGCTTGCGCCGACGCCAGCATCATGAGAAGAAAAAATCCAATATACCGAATCATAATTCCCATGGGATTGCCCCGCCTCCCCAGCTTCGTGCTACATCGCCTTGATCGTAGAAGTTATTTGATTGAACGCCAACCGGACGCGCGTCATACAGCCTTATGAACTGGTCTCCCGAACAGGATAACGCCCTTCTCGCTGTCGATGAGTGGCTGAAAAAACGCGACAAACAGGTGTTCCGCCTGTTCGGCTACGCTGGCGCGGGCAAAACCACCATGGCGCGCCATATTGCGGAAAACGCCGGCGGCGACGTCGCCTTCGCCGCCTTCACCGGCAAAGCCGCCCATGTGATGCGCCAGAAGGGTTGCGTCGGCGCGACGACGATCCACTCCCTGATCTATCGCCCATCGAGCGTGGAGGAAGAAGGCGAACCCTCCTTCACCATCCGTTATGACGCGCCCGCCGCCGACGCGGACCTGATCATCATCGACGAATGCTCCATGGTGGATGAAGACCTTGGCAAGGATCTTCTTTCCTTTAACAAGCCGGTGCTCGTGCTCGGCGATCCGGCGCAGTTGCCCCCCGTTAAAGGCGGCGGCTTTTTCACTGAGGGCGAACCCGATTTCATGCTGACGGAAATTCACCGTCAGGCGGCGGACAACCCGATCATCCGTCTTTCCATGGCGATCCGCGAGGGCGAACCCTTCGACGAACAGTCAGAGCAATGCCGCCTCATTTCCCGTCGAGAGGTCGAGACCGATGAGATCATGGAAGCCGACCAGATCCTTGTGGGCGCCAACAAGACGCGCAAGCGCTACAATGATCGCCTGCGCGAGCTGCACGGACATACAGACGCCTCGCCGGAAGCGGGCGAAAAACTCGTCTGCCTGCGGAACAACAAGAAAAAGGGCCTCCTGAATGGCGGCCTGTGGACGGTGAAACAGCGCATGAGTCCGCGCGGCGGGCGCGTGCGCTTTTCCGTCAATCCGGAAGAAGGCGGCAAGGCGGTCAATGTCTCCGTCCCCCGCGCCTTTTTCACCGACGGCCCCGAAGCCGTGCCATGGCCCCAGCGCAAGGGCGCTGACGAATTCGACTATGGCTACGCCCTCACCGTCCACAAGGCGCAGGGCTCGCAATGGGACAGCGTCGTCCTGTTCGACGAAAGCTATATGTTCCGCGAACATGGCGCGCGCTGGCTCTATACGGGCGTTACAAGGGCTGCCGAACGGCTCATTCTGGTGCGTTGAACGCTCCTTGCGCGGACCGCGAACCACGCTAGACTCTCTCTCCAAACATCAGGAGGGAGTCAGCATGGACATCCAGCAGGCTGTAAAGACAGTTTTAGCAAATTACGCCAAATTCGAAGGGCGTTCGGGGCGCTCGGAATATTGGTGGTGGGTGCTCGCTTATTTCCTCGCCGCCATCGCCGCCGCCTTTGTCGGCGGGGTGCTCGGCATGGGCGAGTTAGTGGTTAACATATTGACGCTCGCCTTGCTGGTGCCGAACATCGCCGTCGGCATGCGCCGGTTCCACGATATCGGCAAATCGGGCTGGTGGCTTTTGATCGGTCTTATCCCCCTTATTGGCTGGATCGCCGTCATCTATTTCGCCGTGCAGCCTTCTGACGGCCCCAACCAGTATGGCGAGGGCCCGCAGCCGCCGGCGGCCTGATCATAGAAAAGGAGCAGCGCCGTCATGGCGCTGTTTTTTTAGTGATTGACCGGGGCGCAAAGGCAACTTTCCGGGATTTCTGGTGTTTTCCTGAAGCAATCAGCGACAGGACGACCCATGTCTTACGTCAAATCCAGCCTCGGCGCCGATGAAGAGATCCTGATGATCGCCAAGTTCCCCTGGCCCTATCATCTGGTGGCCTGGGGGGCGCTTCTACTGCTCGGGATTGTCGGCGTCGGCGTCATCATCTGGGCGATGATGCTTGTGCATTTCGCCACCACGGAAGCGGCGTTGACCTCACGTCGCGTCGTCTACAAGAAAGGTCTGTTCACGCGCGAGACCCTGGAGCTTGGCGTCTCAACCATCGAACAGATCGAACTCCATCAGGGGTTTTGGGGGCGCATTTTCGGGTTCGGCGTTGTTGAGGTTTCCGGCACCGGTGACGGTGAAATTCGCACACACACCATGGCCGACCCGGTGAGATTCCGCCGGCTTGTCACCGACGCGCGCGCGCAGGATCGCGCCGTCGTCGTCGAGCAACCCGAATTCAATCAGAAAGAATTGCGCGCCCGTGAACGGACAAGGCTGCAAATGTCGACTTAGTTTCCGTCCACATTTCCATCGGCCGGAATCAGCCATCCCCGATAGCGAACAACGTCGCCGATCAGCGGAAACCGCACCGATACGTCAAAATGAAATCTTCCGTCCACTTCGCGCTCGCTTCCTCCCGCCTGCGGACAGATGAAACGCGGCAGCGGCAAACCTAAAAAGCTGACGCCGACAGGAACCAGATCGACGCCCTCTTCGCTTGCGGCCATACGCAGGCGAAACCAGAGCGGACCGAAACATTCCGTGACTTCGGGCTCTTCCGTTTGCCTCAACCGCAGCAGGGTCTGAAACCGGGCGCCGTTGAAATTACGGGTCCAGCGCTCGCCTTCATCCTTGGCGTCAAACGTCACAACAAGCGGAACATCCACACCGGATGCCGGGGCGCCCGAGAGCACGCACACAAGTCTCGCCAACAAGGAACCGCCGCGCGTGACATCGGCGCGTCCTTCGGCCCGGCGCGCATGCCCGTGCATGTCACGAATCGCCCGGGGAAGAGTTTCAAAGCGTTCGCCAAACAGGTCGCGATAAAGCCTCCGCGCCATCGCTCTCCTCCATGGTGGTTTCAATATCAAACGCCGCAAATTCGCGCTCGAAGTCCGCAAGGCTGATCTCGCCTGAGGCCATGCGCGCGCCCGGCGCAAATACTCCGCCCTCTGCGATGCGCTTCACAACATGCGCCGCAGCCATAGATGGAATATAAGGCCCTTCGCCCGATCCCGCGCAAAGGCTCCAGCGGCGACGCGCCGGTGCGCCCTGGTTATCCAGTCCTGAGAGCTCGACAAACATGCCGCCGCGATCGCTTCCAAATGGTTCGAATAATTGCGCCGCCCGGTGAAACAAAGGCGCGACGCCGGCGAGATTAGGGATGACGCGAATGCGCCGCAGCCTCGCGAACACAAACAACGGCAAATGCAGAATGGGGAGTTCAAGCCCCGCGAGAAATTCAATCTCCCGCGCCTTGGGAAACAGCAGGCTCATTGCCGGCAAATCCGGCGCATCGCAAGGACTGAACAGCCGCGCGCCCAAGCCAGGCAGCTCCAGCCGCGTAAGACGTCCCCAGCCGGGCGTGGTAATTTCAGCCCCGCCCCGGCGCTGTGGAACCGGCTCACCCACATAGCTGAGAATCGCTTCGACAACGGCGCGTCCGCGCGGCGCACGATTACCGGGCGTCACGCCAACGCGCACCCCGTCGACGCGCGACAAGGACGCCGAAAGCGCCAGCGCCGCGGCGCTTGAAAGCGCCGACGTCGTGCTGCATGCCGTAAGCGCGAATACGCCTGCGGCTTTCGCCGCCTTATCAAGACACGCAAATCCTTCCGCGAATGTCCGGCCGTCGGCGATATCCACATAGGGGACTTTGGCCGCGATGGCCGCTTTCGCAACATGGTAATCCTGCCCCTGAAACGGCCCCGCGCAATTCACGAGAATATCCGGTTGCAGTTTCGCCAGCGCAGGACCGACATCCTGCGCGGAAACTGTCTCTGCCACTTTTTGGGCCGGTCCTGAAAGCGAAGCGGCGACGTCTCGCGCGCGGCTGAGGGTGCGTCCGGCAATCACAATTTCGATGCGCGCATCTTGATCGAGAATGCGTGCAAGACGCGACCCGAAAACGCCTGCGCCGCCGAGAATGAGCACACGCGTCATCGCAAAAACCGCCATGCTTCGTCCGGCGCCGGCGCGTAGCATTCGGCTCGTTTGCCAAACAAACGATAGCGATTGCGCGCGATGCGAAAATACGCCCAGTCGCGCACCGCCTTCGGGAACAGGGCGACGAAGCGCGCTAGCAAAGGCCATGGCGCGTTCAATCGCTTCAATACTGCGATGATTGCTGTGGTTTCGCGTAAAACTCCGCCATCAACAGCTAGAACGAAACTTGAGGGATCGTCAGGATCAAGCCCGGCGCCGGCCAAAATCTGTCGTCCGGCGTCTGTCTGCATGGCGGCAAAACGAAACTTTTCGACCGGGTCGCGATCGAGCAGAAAACGCACCCAGCACGAACATAAAACGCAGTCGCCGTCAAAAACAATAATTGGCCCATGTTGAAGCCTATCGTTCACGAACCCGCGCTCCGTTTATCTTTTCCATGATAACGCTTACGCCGTCAAAGGCCGCTGCGGCGCGCCGTCGCGCATCTTCACCGGCGCACGGCCTCAACGCTGAAAGCGCCGTCGAGGCGGCCCTCCACCCGCTGAAAGAGCACGTCGATCAAATCAAAAATCAGATCGAACTCATGAAGAATGCGCTCTACGCGCGCCGGCCCTTCAAGCGGTGCGAACATCGAGCCCATATTGAGTTTGTCGCCGGTTTCAAGCGCAATGCAGAGCTTTCCGCCCGTGAACGCTGCGCGCAGCTTGGCGCCGTTAAACAGACGATCAAGCTCCTCGAACCGCTCAAGCACCAGCGGGTCGAGCAATTCGCGCGCCTCCACCTGATCGGTGGACCAGGCTTCAAAGATCTTTTCGAATTTCGCAGAGACAATGCCGATATTCTGAAACTCTTTGCCGGGTTTGCCGAAGCGGTTAAAAATACCGGTGTCGCGGCGCACAACGGTCTCCCCCAGAAATTTCTTGTGGTAGTCGATGACAAGAAGCTGGCCGTGGAAAACAGTCCGCGTCGAGGAGTTTTTTCCGCTCGATTTATATTTAAGGTGCGCTTCGCACATTACGAATTCAGCGCCGTGCCGCTCGCCGCGAACTTCATCTTCCCAGCTTTCACGGTTGAAATTCGGGATGAGCTTCAGCCGGTCATAATCATTGAAATAGGCCGGCCGGCCGATGTCGCGGCGATAGACATATCCGAGCTTGCCGCAAACCCGCTGCAATAAACCGCCGGTGATGTCGCCGCGGGTCTTGTTGATACGCCACATGGCGGCGGCGAAACCCAGCATCCCGACCACAAAAGCCGCCTGAAAGTTGCCCTCGCCAAAAGGACCGAACCGGAAGGCGGCGAACGCGGCGACCGCCGTGGCGATCGCCATCAGCCCCGCCTGCATCACCGCATTCTGGCGCGCATCTTCCTTGCCGCGCAGATAAGGGGCGATGTCGCTCTCATAAAACACGGCAAACGCCTGAAATTCTTCGCGCTCAGATGGCGGCGTAATGCTCATTCATCCCTTCCCCGCTTGATGGCCCACAAATCCTGATAGGAAATCGTTAACTCTTCTTTTCCACGGCCCGCCAAAGGTTTGCCACAACAATCGGGATGCATAAACGTCCTTCATTTGCAGGCGCCTATACGGCGAATTAACCAAGATTTCAGATGCTGCCGGGCAAACCATCCGGAGCCTCAGCCCGATGCATGACATAAAAAAGAAGATTGCGGCCGCCCTCGGTGCGCCAGGAGACGACACGCCCGATGTGGTGATCGATCGGCAAATCCGAGAACTCAAGCAACAAATGCCGCGAGTCCTGATCGGGATCGGCCTGACGTCAGGGCTGATTGGCTACCGCTTTTTCGAACATGCAAGCGCGCTGGTTCTCACCAGCTTCGGACTTTACGTCGCTTTTCTTGCGACGCGCATACCGAACTGGCTCAGCCTCGACATCAACGCCATGCCGCCGGAGGCGAAACGCAGACAGCTTGCCGCAACGCCCTTCATCGCGACCGGGCTAGGATTGGCCTGTGTTACGCTCGCTATCTACCTTTCCCAGTTTGCCGACAAGCAGGGGCTGATCATGCTCGGCCTATGGTGTCTTTATTGCGGCATCGCCAGCTCCATGGGGCTGACCGCGTTGCCGCGCGCGTCAAGCGTACCGCTCGCCATATGCATTGTCCCCTTCACTCCAGAGATGGTCGCAACAGGAAATACGGACCTCATCATTCTCGCCGGCATCATGATCATCGGCGCCGTCGTGGCGCATTTTCACAACACCCATTTTGGTCAGGTGCTTGCAGAAATCTCCATCAGCAAACAGGCGGTGGAACAACATGCGGAACGCGCCGCCATGCGGTTCCGGAACTTCATAGAGAACACATCGGACTGGGCCTGGGAGTTCAACGCCAAGGGTGAACAACTCTATATCTCGTCAAACTTTGAAAAGATCACGGGGATACCAACCGCTCACCGGGTCGGCCAATACAGCATGGACATCTCACAGCTCGACAACGGCCAATCGATAGAAGCCGAGAAAAAATTCATTGAGCTGTTCAACAAACGGGTTCCCATCGAAGGCTTGCGCCATAATGTCATCAAGACCAATGGCGAGGTCATGTGCATCGCCGAATTCGCCATGCCGCAATTCGACAATCACGGCGAATTCACCGGATATATCGGCTGGTCCAAAGACATTACCGAACAGGCGGATGCGGAAGAGCGACTGCGCGAAAGCGAAAAGCGCTATCGCGACTTCGCTGAAAGCGCCGGAGACTGGGTGTGGGAGATCGACGCCGACTTGAATTACACGCACATCTCCGAACGGGCACAGGAAGTGACCGGCATTGACCATAGCTGGATCATCGGCACGAAAATGTCGATGGACGGAAACAAGGTCAGCAGCGAAGCCTGGAAAGAATTGCGCGAAACGATCCGCCAGAGAAAGCCAATACAGAACTTCATCTCTTGTGTTGATTTTGAAAAAAGCGGCCGTTCTTTGTGGATTGAACGCAGCGCCAAACCGGTCTTCGGTCCCGATGGCGAGTTCAAGGGATATCGCGGCGTCGCCCACGACGTCACCGAAAGCATAAACGCGAAAATCGCCGCCGCAGACGCGCTTAAAAGGCTTGAAGAGACCAACGCCAATCTCGAAGAAATCGTAGACCATAGAACCCAGGTTATTGAAGAAAAATCCCAGCTGATGGGTGAAGTGCTGGAGTCCATGGCGCAGGGTGTTGTGGTCATCGACGACAATTTCACCATTCTTGCAATTAACGAAAAAGCCTGGCGCATTTCCGGTTTGCCAAAAGATGCCTGGGCCATCGGCAACGATATCCGTCCGCTTTTACAGCTCGGCATCGACTACGGCATGTATCCTTATAATAGCGTCGACGAGTATTTCGAAGATTGCTATTCCACGCTTGAGGCGGGTAAGGATTTCCGCGTCGTGCGCCGTCAGAAGGACGGCGTCATCATAGAGGAAAGCGCCCGCCGTCGGCCCCATGGCGGCACCGTCATCACCTATCGCGACGTCACCGAACAACAGATTCGCGAAGATGAGCTGCGCGCCCTTTCCGAACAACTGCGCATGTCGAAAGACGAAGCAGAGGCGGCGAACCGGGCGAAATCAGAGTTTCTCGCCAATATGAGCCATGAGATCCGCACGCCAATGAATGGCGTCATCGGCATGGCCTCGCTTCTTCTCGACACCAAGCTTGACGAGAATCAGGCGGATATGGCGCGGGTCATCGTCAGCTCAGGCGACGCGCTTTTGAAAATCATCAATGATATTCTCGATTTCTCGCGTCTTGAGGCCGGCAAGCTACGCCTCGTCAAGGAAGAGTTCAAACTGCGCGAATGTATTGAGGATGTCGCTACGCTCCTGTCCTTGCCGGTCGAGGAAAAAAATCTTGAGCTCATGGTGCGGTATCAGCCGGAAGTCGATTGCGGCTTTATCGGCGACCCGGGCCGGCTGCGTCAGGTCATCACCAATCTCGTCGGAAACGCCGTCAAGTTCACGGAACAAGGACATATCCTGGTTGAGGTCAGCGGCGTGCGCCGCGGCGAAATCGCAGATGTGGTCATTTCCGTGACAGACACCGGCTGCGGCATTCCCAAACATAAGCTGAAAGCGATTTTTGACGAGTT
>JAUIEG010000808.1 GCA_030428745.1 Alphaproteobacteria bacterium | reverse complement strand
GGGTCGTAGGCCCACAATTCTTCGCCGGATTGCGCGTCATAGGCCTTCACTTTCGACCAGGCGGTGGTGATGTAGATCGCGCCGTCGATGACAAGGGGCGTCGCTTCCTGTCCGCGATTGGTGTCGAGGTCCTGATACCAGGCCAAGGAAAGGCGGCCGACGGTGTCGCGGTTGATGTCGTTCAGAGGACTGAAACGTTGCTCGCTGTACGTGCGACCATGGGACATCCATTGGCCGGGCTCGGCGTCCGCCGCCATAAGGCGCGCCGATGTAACATTTGCGTGTTCGCGCTGCGGCTGTTCAGTTGATGGCGTCGCGGCAGTTTCCACCGCCGGGGTCGCAGTTGTATTCGTCTCTTGCGGAGCGCCGCATCCAGTCAGAGCCAGACCGGCGTTTAGGGTCATAACGACGACGGCGAATCTCCGCACAGAAGGCGGAAAGACACACTGAAACATTGTGAAAGCTCCTTAACAGGGAAGGCGGTGCGACCTCAGGGATATCGCCTCCACCGGTGCTTGCAAGCGCCACCTACGCCGAAGAAACCTGCCTTCTCCGGGGTTGCTGCGGCGCAGCATCGCGTTGCGGTGCAGCATCGATTTCACTCGCGCGGTGAGCAAAATTATGTTTGTCTTGCATACAAAATTGCCCATCCACAAAATTTGTGATAGGGCATAACAAAACAACAATATCATCTATCGGGAGGAGTCGGACTATGCTGCACCTGTCGACCAAGGAATTTGCTGGTGCGTCCAAGGTGACGCGCTGGAATGATATCGTTTCCGAGGTCTTTACCCCGCTTGAAACCAAGCCGGCTTGCCCAGAGGATTTTGAGGGCGCCATCGATAGCCTTCAGCTTGGAGACATTTTTCTTGCGAATGTCGTGGCCGGGCCCTCATTGGTTGAGCGCACCGCACAGCACGCCGCATCAAGCCGCGAGCGTTACTATTTTTTCCACCTGCTGCTTCAGGGCGGCATGCGCGTTGCGCAGGACGGCCGCGAGGCTATTCTTGCGCCGGGCGACATGGTTCTGACGGATACTGCGCTTCCCTACACGCTTGAGCATGGGGATTACGCCAGCGCGCTGGTGATGATAGCGTCCCCTAATGACGTCAAACGCCGTTTGCCGGCGCCGGAGATCGCGCTTGGTCAGCGTCTCAGCGGTTCGGAAGGACTTTCCGCAACGCTCTCAGGAATGATGTCAAGCGTATGGCGTCAGGTGAAGAGCGGCATGGACGCCGAGATTGGCGAGCGCGTCGGCAACAACATGCTCGACATGTTCGCAACGTCGTGCATGGAAGCGTTCGGGTCGCGCATCGCTGATTCAGCCGTCGCTTCTGCGCGCCGCAGTCATATTCGCTGTTATATCGAGTCCAATCTGAAAGATCCGGAACTAACGGTTGCTTCTATTGCTGCGGCGTTCCGCATCTCTCCGCGTTATCTGCACATGCTGTTTGCTGAGGAGGATGAAACCATCTCGGGCTTTATCCGGCGCCGTCGCCTTGAGGAATGTAAGAAGCGTCTTGCTGACCCTATGTGGCGCCATCGTTCCATTACGGAACTTGCCTATGCGTGGGGCTTTAACAACACGACGCATTTTGCGCGTGTTTTCCGCGAGCGTTACGGCGTTTCTCCGCGCGAATA
>JAUIEG010000807.1 GCA_030428745.1 Alphaproteobacteria bacterium | reverse complement strand
CGCCGGATCGCTTGAAGCGCTCGACGAGCTTACCGTGCGCTGGCCGGCCGATCTTTGCGCCATCAAATGGGGGCAGTATCACGCGTTCAATCTCGGCGACGCGGAAGCGTTGCTTCGCTTCGGCGAACGCGCCCGCATCGCCCATGAAAACACGCCCTATGCCCATGGCATGACCGCTTTCGCGCTGGAACAGAACCACCGCCTTGATGAAGCGGAAGACGAAGGTATGCGGGCGTCGGAAATCGCCATCGACGACGCCTGGGCCCATCACGCCGTCGCGCATGTAATGGAAACCCAAAGCCGCGCCCGCGAAGGCGCACGCTGGCTCGATCGCTGCGCCCATACATGGGAACACAAAGGCGTTTTCATCCGCGATCACAATCACTGGCACGCAGCGCTGTTCCGGCTTTCGCTCGGCCAGGAAAGCGAAGCGCTCGCCATTTACGACAAATATCTCTGGGGCGCCTGGCCGGAATTCCCGCAGGAGCAGATCGGCGCCGTCTCCATGTTGTGGCGGCTTGAACTGCGCGGCGTGGACGCCGGGGACCGCTGGGCGCCGGTGGTGCGCGAAGCGCGCAAACGCGCAGGCGATCACCTTTTTGCATTTCACGATCTCCATTATCTTTACGCCCTCGCACGCGCCGGTGAGCCGCGTGAAGCGGACGACTTCCTCGCCAGTCTGCACAGGAAAGCGGAAGGCGACGCCACGGGCGTCTGGAGCGACGTCTGCTTTCCCGTCGCCGAAGGACTTGTCGCCCATCTGCGCGGCGACCCCGAAACGGCGCTTGAAAAGATTTCTCCCGCCCTCACCGGTCTTCACCGTATCGGCGGCAGCCACGCCCAGCGTCATGTCTTTGCGGAAACGCTGGAGGCCTGTACGAAAAAACCCCGGCGCGAGGCCGGGGTCTTTGACGCGTAAATCGAAAGGTCAGCAGGATCAGCCCGCGCGGGACGCCTCGAAGATGCTGTTGATCGCCTCGGCAAGCTTGGCGTCAAACTCCGCGTCGCTTTGCTTGGCGGAAAGACCTTCGGTCAGGGCGCGCGAAAAGCTGGCGATCATGCCGGTGTTCTGCGCGAGTTTGGCGTTCGCTTCCTCGCGGGAATAACCGCCCGAAAGCGCAACCACGCGCATGACACGGCTGTCGTCTATGAGCGGCTTGTAAAGATTGGCTTTTGTCGGCAGCGTCAGCTTCAGCATGACCTGCTTGCCGGCCGGAACCTTGTCGAGGTTCTTTTTGATTTCTGCGAGCAGAATGTCTTCGGCTTCAGCTTTGTCCGCGATTGAAATCGTCACTTCCGGCTCGATGATCGGAACGAGGCCATGAGACAGAATCTGGTTTCCGACCTCAAATTGCTGGGCGACGATGTCCGCAATGCCCTTGGGGTTCGCCGCATCAATGACCGAGCGCATTTTGGTGCCGAAGACGCCTTTTTTAACGGCGCGGTCGAGCAGCGCGTCGAGATCGGGCATCGGCTTCATCAGCTGCACGCCGTCTTTTTCGTCGGCAAGGCCCTTGTCCACTTTGAGAAACGGAACAACGCCGCGCTTTTCCCAGAGATATTGCGCGGTCGGCGTTCCGTCGATCTCGCCGTCCATGGTGCGCTCGAACAGGATCGCGCCCATCACCTTGTCGCCGGTGA
>JAUIEG010000084.1 GCA_030428745.1 Alphaproteobacteria bacterium | reverse complement strand
CTCAGGCACATCTTTGACGGAACAGATCCTTTCCTGTCATTCGCAAATATACGGCGCCGGGGAATTGGTGACGCTTGGCAAGGCGGTGAACGCCGTGTGGCGCGGCGGCGATGTGGATGCCGAACAATTGCAGTCGATCAGGGATCATTACTTTGCGAACATGGCGCGGCGCGGCGCGGTGGAGCCCTATGTCACTGACAAGATGAATCTGAATTATCGCTGGATTGGCTTCATTCGTCTGGCGCTGCCGGAAGCGAAAATCGTCCACATCAAGCGGCGCTCAATCGCAAGTTGCTGGTCGATTTTCAAATATTATTTCAGCGATTTCGGCAACGGTTACGCCTACGACCTCGACGACATCGCCGATTATTATAGCGGTTATATGGACCTGATGCGCTTCTGGGAGGAACGGTTTCCCGGTGGCGTCTACACGTTCAGCTATGAGCGGCTGACGGAAAACCAGGAAGAAGAGACGGGCAAGCTCCTGGACTATCTCGGCCTCGATCTGGAGCAGGCTTGCATTGATTTTCACGAATCAAAACGAGCGGTCGCAACGATTTCCTCCATGCAGGTCCGCAGAAAACTCTACAAGGGCAGCTCTGAGGAGTGGCGTAAATACGCGAAGTTCCTTAAACCTCTGATCGCACGGCTGGGAGAAGACTAAAAAGGCGCGTCCCAAGGGGCGGCGATCAGCATTGTTGTGAGTGAAGACTGGAAAAACTGGCAAAGTCCGCCTGGCGGCACCGGCAACACGCTCGATTCCTCTGAGATCGGCGCGCTCGCTCATCTGTACCGCGGCGAGGTTTACCGTTCCACCATATGGCGCACGCGCCTTGATAACACGACCAACTGGTCTGTGGTGACGCTCGGCATTGCGCTGTCCGTCACCTATGCCGACCCGCTTGCCTCGCCACTGCCGCTTTTGCTGGTGGGCATACTCATCACCATGTTTTTAATTCTGGAATCGCGCCGCTACAGATTTTTTAATGTCTGGCGTGCGCGCTGCCGCTGGATCGAAACGAAATTTTATGCGCCCATGCTGTTTCGGTCGACACGGCCCGATCCGGGCGAGTGGCAGGATGTTCTCGCCAAGGATTATCTGGAGCCGCAATACCATATCGGTTTCTGGCGGGCTATGGGGCGGCGGTTGCGGCGGAACTATATGTGGATTTTCAGCTTTCAGGCTGTCGCCTATGCCGGGAAGATTGTCATTCACCCGACACCGGTGACGACGATGGATGAACTTTTAAACCGAATGGCGGTCGGGCCGTTTCCCGGCGTCTTCATTCTGGCGCTGGGCGTTGTTTTTCACGGTTCATGGCTGGCGCTCGCCATCCGCACGCACATCCTCGATCACCACAAGCATGGGCGCACGGGCAGCGTCGGTGGAATGGGCTGATCCACTGCGACTAGTTGTGTTGTGCGCCTAGCGGTCATTGCACTTAGTGCAGCGAACTGAAAGATCCTTTCGCGTTGCTTTGCGGACAGTTATGCGAGCTTTCGTTTGTGCAGCCTGTTGTTTGGCCTGACGCGCCGCCTTTGCCTTTTTCACCTGCTCGCGCTGTTGCTCTGCCGTGCTGAGCGCCTCGTCATTGGCGTTCTGAGCTTTCATTTGCGACACCGCGATCAAACTCGAGATGCCGTTGTTGGAGGCGGAAGCCGAAGCGGGAATGAGGGCGACGCCAAACAGGGCGGCTGCGATGGTGAAAGAACGAAGCGTGGATGTCATCGGTATCTCCTTGGAATAAGCTGTGGTGCGTAAGGGTATTGTAGAATAGGCGCCGACCTTACGCCTGTGATCTACAGCACAGCACCAGGTTGAAAGAGGTAAAGGATGGCCGCATCGGCGGCGTGGGCTAGGCGCCGAGCTTGCGCTTCAAGTCTTCATTTTCCGCCTGGAGCCGCTGTAGCTCTTCGCGCAGGGGCGCAACGGCGCTTTCTATTTCCTCGCGCGTATAGCGTTCTGTGATGTGTTGCGGGCAATTCCAGTCGAACCCGGCCACGCTAATCAGGAAGGCGCGTTCCGGTTTTGCGGGGTAGCCCGGGTTGTGCAGGCTGCGGATCAGCGCCGGATCATCGTCAAGATCAACAAGACGTACATTGCCAAACAATTTCAGGCGCCGCCGGTTGGCGTAGTCCATGAAGAAAAGTGCGATGCGGTCATTATTGGAAAGATTGCCGACGGACAGATATTGCCGATTGCCGCGGAAATCCGCATAGGCGAGCGTATTGGCGTCAAGCGCATGGACAAAGCCCTTGAGGCCGCCGCGATATTGGAGATAGGGCCAGCCGGTTTCCGAAACGGTCGCCTGGTAGAAGCCGTCCCGCTCGCGAATGAAACTGATCTCGGCCTCGCCGAGCGCATCATTTGGCGGCGTCTCCGGAGCCAGAAATTTCTCATAGGCTTGCGCCGATCCGTGGCGCGCCTGCAGCGCGCGAACCGTGGGCGTAAAGGCGATTTTCGAATAGGCGCGGGCCATAGTGCCTCCTTTGCTGTCCTACAAACGCCGCTCGTTTTCCTTGATCGGCGCGTCATTGATGCTGGCGTAGCGGCGGCGCATCAGGCCGTCCTCATTGAACTCCCACATCTCATTGCCATAGCTGCGGCGCCAGTTCCCGTTTGCATCGCGGGATTCATATTCAAAACGCACTGCGATGCGGTTATCCGTATGCGCCCAATATTCTTTCTTCAGTTTGTAATCGAGCTCTGAGGCCCACTTCTCCGCAAGAAACGCCCTGATCTCTGCGCGGCCTTTCAGGAAGCGGTCGCGGTTTCGCCATTCAGAATCCTCAGTATAGGCGAGGGCGACCCGGTCCGGGTCGCGCGTGTTCCAGGCGTCTTCCGCGGCCTGGACTTTGGCGCGGGCAGTCTCATCGGTGAAGGGCGGCGTCAGCGGTTTCATGAATGACTCCTGTCACTTTCTTGTTGTTGGTTTGCAAAAAAGCGTCCTGCGGCCCGGGGGAAGGGGGCTTGGCCGCAGGACGCGGCGCCTCTCTTTTTTTAGTTATGCGGCGCGAAGGCGACGATGGCCGTCAGGACGCCGGCGAAGGCGGTGACGGCGACGCAGAGCCCGATGGCGAGCGACGCCAGGTCCGCCGCCCGATGATAAAATGTTGGCCGTGCTGCTTTTGTCATTGTCCCTCTCTCCTTTTTGTTTGGGCTCTTCGATCTTGCTTGACAGATCGTCGTTGGGTTTACCGATCGGTCAACTCATAGATAGAGGAAGGTTACTGATCGGTCAATGTATCTGCGCGGTAAACTTCCCGTGAAGAGGGTTCACGCCAGCGGTGTTGAAGTAAAATTCTGTTTTATATGGATAATTCTGGAATTTGTATTTCTACCAGACACGCACTACATTCACTGGTCAGTATATGAGGAGTCGCCAAATTGAGCGCATCGAAACGGGATGAGCTGGTTCAAAACGCCCTGAAGGCGTTTTACCGGGGCGGGTTTCACGCCATCGGCATGGACGCGCTGGCGAAGGAAACCGGCGTCTCCAAGACGGCGATGTACAAACATTTCCGCACGAAGGAAGAGTTGATCCTCGCTACCTTGCGGCTGCGCGACGAACAGTTTCGCAACTGGCTGGTGCGCCGGGTGGAGGCGCTGGCGTCGACGCCCAGGGAAAAGTTGCTGGCGATTTTCGACGCCCTTGCGGAATGGTTTTGCGAACCTGAATTCCGTTCCTGCATGTTCATCAAGGCGTCTTCGGAATTTCAGGACCGCAATCATCCGATCCACGCAGCTTCGGCCGAACACAAGCGCCTGCTTTTAGTGTATTTCCAAACGCTCACCCATGCGGCGGGTGCGCAGAACCCGGACGATCTCGCGCGGCAAATTCTGTTGCTGAAGGAGGGCGCCATCGTACTTGCGCATCTCCACGACCCGGAGATGGCGGCGTCCGACGCGCGCGCCGCAGCGCAAGTGCTGATTACGAACGCCGGCCTTTAGTCTCTGAAGTGAAGCGCGCCGTCAGCCTTGACCGTGCGGTAAAAGCAAGACCGGCGATTTGTATGACAGGCGGGGCCGGTTTGCTCGACCACAAGCTCAATGGCGTCCTGATCGCAGTCCGTTCGGAGTTCGATAACGCGCTGAATATGGCCTGAGGTGCCGCCTTTGCGCCAGAGTTCACCGCGGGACCGGGACCAGTACCAGCCTTCGCCGGTTTCGATGGTTTTCGCCAACGCCTCTGCATTCATATGCGCCAGCATTAAAATCTCGCCGGTCGCGGCGTCGGTTGCAACCGCCGTGATCAGCCCGTCAGGCCCGAATTTCGGGGCGAAGCGGGTCGTTTCCTCGATGTTTTCGTCGAGGGTCGCGGGATCGGTAAAGAGCGCTGGCGTCGTCATGAGCCGGACCATAGCAGCCTTGTGAGTGTAGGAAAGCAGCTTCTTGTCTTCTTCTGACGTCTCAATTGTTGCGTGTGGAGGCCGGCGCGGCTAGCAACGGCTCTCAGAGGAAAGACCCGCCCCATGGCCCTGACAATTTATGACTCGATGGCGCGCGAAAAGCGTGTTTTTGAACCCGCTGATCCGAACCGGGTCACCATGTATGTCTGCGGGCCGACAGTCTACAGCTACGCCCATATCGGCAACGCCAGATCGGCGGTGGCGTTCGATCTTCTCTATCGGATCCTGCGTGCGCGCTACGGCGCCGATCATGTGATCTACGCCCGCAACATCACCGATATCGACGATAAGATCATGAAGGCCGCGCAGGAAGCGGGCGAGCCGATTGAGGCGATTACGAAGAAGTTCGCCGACATTTACCGCGCCGATATGGGCGCGCTCGGCGTCATCCGGCCGGGGCTTGAGCCGACGGCGACAGGCCATGTCGGGCCCATGATCGCGATGATGGAAAGGCTGATCGAAAAAGGCGCCGCCTATGCGGCGGAGGGGCATGTGCTCTTTTCCGTGAATGCTTATCCGGATTACGGCAAGCTGTCGGGCGTTGATCGCGACGAGATGATCGCCGGCGCCCGCGTCGAAGTTGCGCCTTACAAAAAGAATGCGGCGGATTTCGTCTTGTGGAAACCGTCAAAAGACGATGAGCACGGGTGGGATAGCCCGTGGGGCCGTGGCCGGCCCGGCTGGCATCTTGAATGCTCGGTGATGATCGAGAGCGAATTGGGTGAGACCATCGACATTCATGGCGGCGGGCAGGACTTGCGGTTTCCGCACCATGAAAACGAAATCGCGCAATCGGCCTGCGCCCACAAGGGTGCGCCGCTCGCGCGTTACTGGATGCATAACGGCTTTTTGCGCATGGGCGCCGACAAGATGTCGAAATCGCTCGGCAATATCGTGCTCGCCCATGATCTGTTGAAAGACTGGCATGGCGAGGTGATCCGCTGGGCGCTCTTGTCCGCTCATTACCGCCAGCCGCTGGAATGGACTGAAGAGCTGTTGAAACAATCGAAGAAACAGCTCGACCGTTTTTACCGTTTGCTAGAAGAAATTCCGTTTGCGGAAGAAGCAGGCGATGCGCCCGAAAGCGTCTTGCTGGCGCTTGAGGACGATCTCAACACGCCTGAAGCTTTTGCAGGCCTTCATGAGTTGCGCGACATCGCCGGGCAAATGGATGGCGAGGCGAAAGCGGCGGCGATCGCACGATTGCGCGACGCTGGCCGGCTCATGGGTTTTTTCAATGAAGACCCGGCGAAATGGTTCCAGTCCGCGAGCAGCGGCGGCCCGTCGGCCGAGGAGATCGAGGCGCTAATCGCGGAACGCGCCGCGGCGCGCAAGGCTAAAAATTTCGCCCGCGCTGATGAAATCCGTGATGATCTCGCGGCGAAAGGGGTGATCCTTGAAGACGGCGCCCAAGGCGCGACATGGCGGCGGGCCTGACCCATGCGTTTGATCGAAGCCGTCTTTCCGAATTCAAAACGCGATCAGGTCGAGGAAGCCGTAAAAAAGCACGAGCCGACCCACTGGCGCTTTTCCGCGACCGAGGAAGAAGACAACTCCGTTCTTCGGGCGTTGTTTGTTGAGGAAGGCGCGCAAGGTCTCGTCGATGCGCTTCAGGATATCTGCGAAAAAGATGACAAGTGGCGCATCATCGTTTTGCCGGTGGAGGCGACCGTCCCCAAGCCGGAGGTCGACGAAGAAAAAGACGATAAGAAAAGCGAAAAGAATGGCCGCAAAAATGTGGCGCTGCGCGAAGAGATATATGACGACGTCGCCGACGGCGCCGAACTCAGCCTCGATTTCTTTATCCTGACTTTTGCGTCGGCCATTGTGGCGGCGCTCGGCCTCAACGCCAACAACATCGCCGCCGTCATTGGCGCTATGGTGATTGCGCCCTTATTGGGGCCCATTCTCGCGATCTCTCTTGGCGTCGCGCTGGGGGATACGAAGCTCCTGCTGCGTGCGGGGCGCAACGCCGTCGCCGGCCTGGCCGTGGGATTTGTGACGGCGGCGTTTATCGGCGCCATGTTCGGCGTCAATATGGATAGCCATGAATTGATGAGCCGCACGGTAGCGGGCATTGATTCCGTCGTGCTGGCGCTCGCCGCCGGCGTCGCTGCGGCGCTATCCATAGTGGCGGGGATTTCTTCTGCGCTTGTCGGGGTCATGGTCGCGGTTGCATTGTTGCCGCCGGCGACGGCTGCGGGGCTTTTTCTCGGCGCCGGCGAGTTCGGCAGTTTCGGCCGTTCCTTGCTCCTGCTCACCGTTAATGTCGTCTGTATCATGATCGCTGCGCAAGGCGTTTATTTTTACAAAGACGTTCGTCCGCGCAAATGGTTTGAACAAAAAGCGGCTGACCGGGCGCTAAGGATCAATCTCGCAGTGTTAGCGGCGCTCCTCCTTTTCCTTGTTGTCATTATTGTTCTCGCGCCCACGGGCTCCATGCCGGACGTGCCGGGCTCCGGCGATTAGGCAAGCTTGAAGGGCTTGGGGCAATCGGGCGCGGCAGCGCCCACCCGGGCGCCCGCTCGCGCCGCGGCGATAGCGCTACAACGCTATAAGTATTTCTACGCATTCAGCTTTTGATTCAAGTCAAGGACGGGCGCCGGGCCTGCCGGCAATATTGCCGTGGAGCTAGATATTTGGCGAGGTCGGTATGTCAGCAACACTCAATCAAGAGCGCCAGCCCATCGAAGGCACAACGCTGTTCGACGGCGACATGGCCCAGCGCGGCTTCGCGCTCAACGCCATGTGCTATTCTTTCAATGATGCGGAAAACCGTGAGGAGTTCCGCCGCGATGAAGCGGCCTATTGCCGAAAATACCATCTGACGCCTGAGCAAATGCAGGCGGTCGCGGCGCGGAATGTCCTTGGCATGATCGCCGCCGGCGGGAATGTTTATTACCTCGCCAAGCTCGCCGGTATTTGGGGCCTCAATGTCCAGGACCTCGGCGCCGCCCAGACAGGGATGAGCGTTGACGCCTTCAAAGCGAAGCTTCTTTCCTACAATGAATACGGAGGAGCGGCGTGACCGGTATTGTCGGCGGATACTTCACCAGCCATGTGCCGGCCATTGGCGGCGCTATTGCAAAAGGTCTCCAGAGCGATCCTTACTGGAAACCGTTTTTTGACGGCTTCCCGCCGATTCGAAAATGGCTGAATGAGGAAAAGCCGGATGTCGCCGTGGTGTTTTACAATGATCACGGACTGAACTTTTTCCTCGACAAGATGCCGACATTCGCGGTCGGCGCGGCGCATGAATATCACAGCGCGGACGAGGGCTGGGGCCTGCCGGTATACAAGACATTCACGGGCGATCCGGCGCTCTCGTGGCATATTATTGAATCTCTTGTCGCCGATGAGTTCGACATCACGACATGCCAGAAAATGTTTGTGGATCACGCCATGGCGATCCCCTTTGAGCTGGCCTGGCCCGACGCCGAAGCATGGCCGGTGAAGCTCGTTCCCATTGCGATCAATACAGTGCAGCACCCCCTTCCGTCCGCGAAGCGTTGTCTGGCGCTCGGCCGCGCCGTCGGACGGGCGCTGGAAAGCTGGGACAGCGACGATAAAATTGTCGTCATGGGCACCGGCGGATTATCGCATCAGCTTGATGGCGAGCGCGCCGGTTTTATCAACGCTGACTATGACCGCTTCTGCCTCGACAATCTCATGGACGACCCCGAAGCGCTGGTGAATGACAGCATTGCCGGCATCGTGGAGAAGGCCGGCACGCAAGGGGTGGAGATTTTGAACTGGATCGCCGCACGCGGGGCGCTCGGTGAACGGCCGCTGGCGAAGAGGACCGAAAATTATCACATCCCTATCAGCAATACGGCGGCGGCGTCGCTGGTGCTTGAGGCGGTCTAGGCAAGTACGGAATGGGTGCGTAGAGAGGGGGAGGCGGCGTCGGCCGCCTCCCCTTTTCGGTTGGCCTTAAGCCTTCATCGCGGCGACAAGTTCGCCGACGGCGGCTTCGATGCCGGCGAGCTCTTCGCGCACCGCAGCGATGGCGCCTTGTGTTTCGGTCATTTCTTCAGCGCTGACATCCGTCGTGGCCAGTTCGATTTCCGCCTCGTCCAGTTCTGCGCGGACTTTTTCAAACGCGCTGTTGGTGGCTGAGGTAACAGCCGCGCTCGCCGCGGCCAGTGCGGCTTCAATCACCGACCGTGTTTCCGGATTGGCTTCGGCTTCAGCGCGCGCATCTTCGATTTCACCGATGGCGTCGCGGATTTCGGCGCGGGCGTCGGCCATTT
>JAUIEG010000806.1 GCA_030428745.1 Alphaproteobacteria bacterium | reverse complement strand
AAAATTTTAGGAGGCGCATATGCGCACGACGTCTTTGGGCCGGTCGGGCCTTGAAGTCTCGCGGCTTGGTTTCGGCTGTATGGGGCTTGCGGAATTTTATGGAGAGGGCTTGTCGGAAAGCGCAGCCCAAGACCTTTTGGAGGAAGCGTTGGCGCGGGGCGTCAACTTTTTCGATACGGCGGATATGTATGGCGCCGGCCGCAATGAAAAACAGCTTGCGGGATTCCTGAAAAAACACCGCAGCGATGTCGTCATCGCAACGAAATTCGCCATCCAGCGCGGCGACAATGGCGAGTTTGCCGGCCTCTCGAATGATCCGGCCTATATCAGGGAAGCTTGTGACGCTTCGTTAAAGCGGCTCGGCGTCGATGTGATTGATCTCTATTACATGCACCGGCGCGACCAGGCCGTTCCCATTGAAGACTCCGTCGGCGCCATGGCGGATCTCGTAAAGGCCGGCAAGGTGCGCGCCATCGGCCTTTCCGAGGTGAGCGCTGATACGCTGAAGAAAGCCGACGCCATCCATCCCATTGCGGCGGTGCAGTCGGAATATTCTCTCATGACGCGCGACATGGAAGCGGACATCATCCCCGCCTGTCGTGAGCTCGGGACCGCCTTTGTCGCATATTCACCGCTGGGGCGCGGTATTCTCACCGGCGCCTATCGCAAGCCGGAGGATTTTTCCGGACAGGATTTCCGCACCGCCATGAGCCCGCGCTTTCAGGCGGACACGCTTGAACAGAATGTGGCGCTGGTGGATCAGCTTGCGGAAATAGCGGAGGCGAAAGGCGCGAGCCTTGCGCAGATCGCGCTGGCCTGGGTGCTGGCCAAGGGCGATGACATCATTCCCATTCCCGGCACCAAAAAACTGTCGCGCCTGGAAGAAAATCTGGCCGCGCTGAATGTGTCGCTCTCCGCAGACGACATCGCCGCGATTGAAAAGGCGGTGCCGCCTGACGCGGTCGCCGGCGCGCGCTATCCGGAAACATCGGCCTCAACGCTCAACGGTTAATGGGCGCAAGCTTCAGTTGTTGAAAAATATCATGAGGCGTTGCGCCGCTTTCGCGCTGCGCTTTCAGCGTCGCCGCCTTGTCGCGCTTGGCGAGGCGGCGGCCGCTTTCATCTGTCAGCAATGGGTGATGACGGTACACCGGCGCGGGATAACCGAGCAGCGCCTGTAAAAGCCGGTGCAGATGCGCCGCCGTCGAAAGGTCCTCGCCGCGAATCACATGGGTGACCCCCTGCAGGGCGTCATCATGAACCGAGGCGAGGTGATAACTCGTGCCATTGTCTTTGCGTGCGATAATCACATCGCCGAAAATTTCCGGCGTTGCGGGTGTTTCGCTGATTTCGCCGTCATCATTGCAGAGCGTGACTGTCAATGCGCCGCCGCTTTTTCGGGCGACGTTTACGGCGCGCTCCATATCGAGCCGCCACGCAAAAGCCTCGCCCTGCTCCAGACGATCTTGTTCCTCTTTTTCAGGGAGCGGCGCGCCTTTATATTGCGGACCTTCAGGTCCTTCAGGGGATAAATGCGGCGCCTGTGCGATCTCGTCGAGAATTTCTTTCCGGGTTTTGAAACAGCGATAGACGAGCTCTTTCTCCTGAAGCTCGCAAAGCGCCGCCGCATAATCATCGAAATG
>JAUIEG010000805.1 GCA_030428745.1 Alphaproteobacteria bacterium | reverse complement strand
GGGCGCCGCAGTTGAAATCTACAAGGCGTTTTTCATCACCGCGACCGTCTTCGGCTCCATGAGCCTATACGGCTACACGACGAAACGCGATTTGTCCGGCTGGGCGAGCTTCCTGTTCATGGCCTCGATCGGACTCGTGATTGCGATTATCGTCAATGCGCTCATCTTCAAGAGCGGATTGGGAAGCCTCATCACCTCATCGCTGGTGGTGCTCGTGTTCTCGGCGGTGACCGCCTATGAAACGCAAATGATCAAGTCGCTCTATCGCGAAGGCAGCGCCATGAATGAACGCACCGCGATCTTCGGCGCCTTCGCGCTTTACGGCTCCTTCGTCACGCTCTTCGTGCATATCCTCAATATTCTCGGGATCATGCGCGACTAAAAGCGCTCACTTCTCAAAGACAAAAGCCCCGCTTCAGCGGGGCTTTTTCTTTACAGGGGTGGATGAAGGCGGGAAGATCGCGCCACACAAAAGGAGACGCCCAAATGGCCACCTTGCCGACACCCCTCGTTTCGACGGACTGGCTTGCCGACAACCTCAGCGCGCCAGGGCTCGTCATTCTCGACTGCACCACGGCGCAACAGCAAACGCCCGACGGCTCCTACGCGTTTGCTCCCGGCAAAGACGCCTACGCCAAGGGGCATGTTCCCGGCGCCGTCTTTTGCAATGTTATTGAAACGCTCGCCGACAAGGACGATCCCCGTCCCTTGATGATGCCAAAGCCGGAAGCCTTCAAAACCGCCATGGAAGCGCTCGGCGTCAGCGATGCGTCTTCTGTCGTGCTTTACGATCGCGGCAATCACGCATGGGCGGCGCGCGTCTGGTGGAGCTTGAAAACCTACGGCTTTGATAACGCCGCTGTGCTCGATGGCGGCTGGGCGAAATGGACGGCGGAAGACCGCCCGGTTTCAACGGACACGCCTGAAGCTCAACCCGGTTCCTTCACGCCCAAACATCACCCGCAGCGGATCGTTGCAAAAGAGCAGGTGCTGACGGCGATTGACGGGAACGCAGCGACGCTCATCCACTCCCTGTCGCGCGAAGAATTCACCGGCGAAAAACAAGTGATGCCGCGCGCAGGCCGCATCAAGGCCAGCGTCAGCGCACCGGCCAATGCGCTCATCGATCCCGAGACCGGCGCCTATAAGCAAAAAGATGCGCTGCTCGCCCATTACCAGACCGCCGGCGTCAGTCGCGATCGACCGGTCATCACCTATTGCGGCGGCGGCGTCGCCGCCTGTTCCAACACGCTGGCGCTGACCTTGCTCGGTTTCGACGACGTCGCGGTTTACGACGGATCGCTCGCCGAATGGACGGCCGACCCCGACGCGCCCATGGAAACCGGTTAAGGAGAGAAATGGGCTGAGCTGTCGCAAAAGTGAGACCGGCTGAGCTTAATGTCATCGATCGCGATTTGCCGCCGTCGCCGGCGCCTCATAGAAAGCATACATGCAAAATCTTGATCGTTTCGAGTTGCCCATCACCAGCGCCGATAACGCCGCGGCAAGAACCTATGATCGCTATGTTGGCGAATTTTTAGCCTACGGACCTGACTTGCGCTGCCTTTTCGAAGCAGCAGATGAAAATCCCGGGGCGCCGCTCTTAAACGCGCATGCGGCGGCGCTGCATATGGCGTTCGAAGC
>JAUIEG010000083.1 GCA_030428745.1 Alphaproteobacteria bacterium | reverse complement strand
GATGTCCTGCAGCAGGGATTCCTGCTCGGCGATGGACATCTGAACATTTTTGATCGAGATGATCTCGTTGACGATGTCACGGATCTCTTCCGCAGCCGCCTCAGTATCGAGCTGTGCGAGCTGAGACAGGTCGATCGTGTCGATCAGCGCATTAAAGATCGTCGTCTTGGTCTGAAAATACTCGTCCGAGCGTCCGCCGACCTCCACCGTGGCAGGAGCCTTGGCGGCCGGCGACGCCACGCGCGGCGGCGCGGACGCGGCGGATTTCGCCTCGGGCTTCGCCGATTTCACCGGCGGTTTTGCTACGGGCTTTTTCGGCGCTGCGGAGGACGGCGCTGGCTTCTTCGCCGCCGGCGCCGGCGTCTCCCGAGCAGGCTCAACAGGACCTGTTCTTCGTCCGAACATTACTCACCACCTTGTTTATTTCTTCTTGAACAATCCGGACAGGCTAAATTTCGGACGCGCAATATTCGCATCGCTTCGACCCAACAGATGCCCCGAAAGGTCACGAACCGATTGGGCCACCTTTGACTTTGCGCCGACTTCCAAAAGCGGCGCCGCATTCGTTGCGGCGGTGCCGAAAAGCTGCGGATCCCACTGGATCACCTGCTGCGGCTTGATGCCGACATGTTCAGCGAACTGGTCAGGCTGCACCGCAGACGTTTTCGGATCGAACTGGTTGATAACCAGCGTCGGCGAAGAATCATTCGGCCGCGCCGCGCCAAGAATATCGATCAGGTTCTTGGTGTTGCGGAAAGACGCAAGATCCGGCGTCGCCGTGATAACAATCTCATCTGCCGTCATCAAAATGCGTTTGGCCCAGGTCGTCCAGATATGGGGAACGTCGACGATAATCGTCGGCGCCGTGCCGCGCACAACGTCAAGCACCGTTTCAAACGCCTGATCGTCGAGATCGAAATCGCGATCGAGCATGGACGGCGCCGTAAACAGGCTCAGCCGGTCAGTATGTTTTTGCAACAGACGGTCGAGCAGGACATCGTCGAGACGCTCTGGCGAGCTCAACGCCTCCACGAGACCGGCGGACGCCTCCTGGTCGAAGTCGAGGCTCGTTGTGCCGAACGGCAGATCGAGGTCGAGAATGACCGTGTCGCTCTTGTATTCTTCCGCCGTGCACCAGCCGATATTGTGGGCGATGGTGGAAGAGCCGACGCCGCCGCGTGCGCCGACAAAGGCCATGGTTTTGCCGATCGGGGGCGCCGCAGGATCCACGTAAAGATCCGCAACGGTCTTGATGATTTGCAGCGGCGAGTTCGGCCGTACGATATATTCGCTGACGCCCTGACGGATCAGTTCGCGATAGAGAATGATGTCGTTGACCTGACCAATGATGACGACCTTGGTTGACGGGTCGCAGACTTCGGCCAGTTCGCCGAGCTTGGCGAAAATTTCCGCTCCGCCAGCCGTCGTCTCAAGAATAATGAGGTTCGGCGTGGAGGCCGTCTGGAAATGATCGATCGCCTTGTTGACCCCGCCCATATGAATGGTGAGGTGCGCTTTTGACAGCCGGCGGTCCACGGACGCTTTCTCAAGCAGTTGCGTGACGCCTGGCGTTTCACAAAACGCGTGAATCGAAATACGCGGCACCGGACGATGGTCGACGTCTTCGCCGCCACCGAGGTCGGTTATGTCGCCGCCATAGGTATGCGCTTCCTCGAGCGCGCCGCCGGCAGCGCCCGCAGCCGCTTCCGCCGTGACCAGCGCCCCGCCCGATTCCGGAGCGGCTTCTTCTTCGACCTCAAAATCTTCAGCAGCAAAGTCTTCCGCGCTGAAATCCTGTTCTGAATAATCCTCTGCAGCGACGCCTTCTTCAGCCAATGCATCGTCAGCAAAAGCTTCTTCTTCAAAGGCTGGCTCTTCGGCGACGGGATCGTCAATTGCCGGCGCTGCGCCGAGTTCGTCATCGTCAAAGTCGGCTTCAAGGTCGCCTTTGAAGTCTTCTTCTCCAAAGACGTCGTCGCCGAAATCTTCTTCGCCGAGCGCAGCAAGCTCTTCGTCCGAAAGCTCTTCGTTCAGCCAGTCTGCATCATCGCCGAAGGCGTCTGAAAAGTCGTCTTCCGTCGCCTGCTCGCCGGCTGCGGGAGTTTTCGCCACAGGACCGCCGTCAGCGCCGAGACTGGCCGCACCGTCTGCAACGCCCTCTTCGTCATCTGACGGCTGATACGCGGATTCAGCAGCGTTTTTCATTTTTATCTCCCTCGGGCTTCCCCTGGTCGCGCCCGGTCAAGTGTTATTGCGACGTCTCGGCGTTGATATTCTGATCAACCTGTGACGCTGTCATTTCGCCTGCGCGGTAGAGCTCTACGGCGCGAGCGGCGAATTCACCGTCAACCGGCGCTGTTTGAGACGGCGCAATCAAATCGTGCGGATCGGCGATCATCGCCGCATAATTGTTCATGGTTGCGCACCCCATATTCGGAGAGCGCAAATTGCGATATTCGGCGGACTTCAACCCCGACCAGACGCCGCACTCGCTGGGCGTCGCCACATAACGGGTGAAGGACAGAATAATTTCATCATTCGACGCTTCGCCAGTTCTGTAAGTGGCGCCGTGGATCGCCGACCAGGGAACCCCGGTCTCGTTCAGCGCTTTGCGGATATCCGCCGCCGCTTCATGATCATTGCGATCATTTCCGGCGCCGGACGGCGCCGTCACCGTCAGCGGTCCGTGTCCGTTTGTAAGATAGGCGTTAGCGAAAGCCTTAAGGCGGGCCTTGTCCATATTGGACAGATCGCTGGTCGACACATCGCCGTTGATGGTCAGAGTCATCACCTGGCTGTCGACGGAGATCGGATGCGTTTCCGCAATGGTGAGCCCATCGTCAGGTCCGTTGAAAACGCCGCCAGCGCAAGCCGAAAGGCTCAGCGATACTGCGGAAAGAAGCGCGGTTTTCAGAGTTGAAGCGTTCATGACTTTCTTTCCTATCAATCAAGAATGAAGCCCATAGGTCCCTGCAGCGAGGCTTCGTTCACGCCCGCGCCGGCCAGACCATAGGTGGAGACCATCTTGCCGAAGAGGATTGCTTCCGCATCGCTTGCGGGAACAAAGCCTTTTGTCGGATCGGCAAGTTTCGATTCATGCGTCGACTTGACGAGATAGGGCGTCACGATAATGACGAGCTCTGTCTCGCTGTTTGCATAATTGCGGCTGCGGAAAAGCTGTCCGAGCACCGGCAGATCTTTAACGCCGGGAACGCCTTCAATGGTCGATCGCATATCCTCCTGAAGAAGCCCGGCCATGACCAGACTGCCGCCGGATGGAAGCTCGACAACCGTATTGGCGCGGCGCACCGACAGACCCGGAATGGAAAGCCCCGCCGTCGTGACGAGATTACCCTCGCCATCAACCGTCGTGGCGCCAGGCACAAAGAATGCGTTTTCCGTGGTGATCTCCGAGACCTCAGTCGATATCTTGAGGTTGATCCGGCCTTTGCTGAGCACCAGCGGTGTGAAACCGAGACCGACGCCAAATTCCTTGAACTCAATCGAGATCACGCCATCGTCCTGTCCCACCGGGACGGGGAATTCACCACCTGCGAGGAAGCGCGCGGATTCACCTGAAATCGCCGTCAGATTTGGTTCGGCGAGAATACGGATCAGACCATTCGTCTCCAGCGCGTCAATTTGCGAGTCGATGACTGTTATATCGCCTTGCGGATTGCGCGTCGGGTCAACCGGCAAAGTCCGGTTCGCTGCTATGCCGGTCAGCGCATTGGAGCCGGAGGCAAAGCCGCCCGTGGCAAGCGCAAAAGCGAAATCGTTCAGTTGAACAGTGCCGGCGCTGGAAAGCCCCAGCTGCTTGACGATCTGACGCTGCATTTCGACAATGCGCACTTTCAACATAACCTGTTCAGGATCACGCACCGCCAGAAGGTTGATAACGTTTTCAGGGTCGCCAACGAATCGGCCGGCGAGATTGGAAGCGTTCGCCGCTTCGCTGGCGGACTGAACGATGCCGCGCAGCACCACATTGTCGTTCACGGATTCGATTTCGATCCGCGACTCGGGCATCACCCGAGTGAACAATTCGGAGAGCGCGTCCATATCGCGTTCAACAACGATTTCAAGGTTCAGAATCTGACGCCCGCGCGAGTCAAAGAAGAACGCGTTTGTCTGCCCTGTCGAAAGACCGAGAAGAAAAACACGCCGCGGTGAACGCACGACCGCATCGACAACGCTTGGTTGAGACACAAGAACGTCGGCCGCCGCTTCCGGCAGCTCGACGATCGCCGCCTTATCGAGCGGCAAAACAATGCTTTTCGACACGACGCTATCGCCGCCGACGCTGATATGAACCGGCTGCGAACCACGCTGCGCAAAAGCCGGCGCAGCAAGTCCGAGCGCAGCAGCGCCGATAAGAGTTGCTGCGGCGGCTTTGGCGGCGCGCCCTGCGGCGGCGTTCATCACTTTTGCAAGCATAGTCATCTGACCCCCCTGGCCCGGTTTTGGATTACGAACGCCCATAACGAATCACACTCACATTGGATGACCGCCGGTCCGTCGCCTGAAGCTCCGTTTCCGGCTTGAAGATACTGCGCAGAACAAGGCTCAATGATCCGGCGTCACGCGCAGATATGAAAGTTTCAGCGTCTGTCGGAGCAAGCTCGAGCGTGACGTTCGATCCCGCCACATGCGACGCTTCCGTGTTTTCGGAAAAGAGGGTGTCCACCGCGAGCACACGCACGTCCTCGAAAATGGTGCGCGCAGGCGCGGAGGAGCCGCGACCGCCCGCCAGCATGATGTCAACTTTGTCGCCCGGGAGAATAAATCCACCCGAGGATGTTTCCGGCGAAACGCGCATCGTCACCGCACGCATGCCAGGTGCGAGAATTGCAGCCATCAGACCGGAAGACCCGGCACGCACGAGCTTGGCGTTGACAATCGGTTCCCCGGTTACAATCAGCGAGCGCGCCACTGCGGTTTCAAGATCCTCACGCGCGCCCTGGTTGTCTTCGGTGATGAAAGTCGGCTGGACAGCCTTCTTCGGCCACGTCACCCAGTTGGTCGCCTCTGCACCAAGACGTTGGCCGCGCTGAATATCGCGGCTCGAAACGAGAACGCGCACAGTCTCTTCACGAACCGGTTCGACGATCTGAACAGGCGCGATGTCCTTGTTCTGGCTCAGCATGAGGACAAATGCGCCGGCGCCCGCAACGAGTGCGACGCCAAGAATTGCAATGCGACTAACGTTCATTTCGAACCTGCCTTTTTCGTGCTTTCCATAGAGGACGCCTTGAGACTAACGTGCGACAAAGTCCTCAAAACTCTGTTAACTGATCTTGTTAACCGCCAATGACCAATTGGAAGTATGGCGTTTGCGAAAAGCTAAGAAGTCCGCCCGCTGCGATGGCGACCGCGTAGGGAAGATCCTTTTTTCGTTCATGCAATCTGATTAACCAGGGCGCATGAGCGTAAACGGGCAGCAAAGGGAACTTGCGAAACATCCCCATGACGATCGCGAGGACGAGCCCCGCCATCGCCGTATTGATCAAAAATACGCCCAGGGAGGCGAGCCCAAGCCATGGCGCAGTTGCGGCGAACAGTTTAGCGTCGCCCCCGCCGACGATTTTAAAGGCGAAAAGCGCAAAGCCGAGCGCCAGCGCAGCAGCGCCGATCAGGACGCCTTCGCCGACAACGTCATAACTGGCACCGACAGCAAGGCCGGCCAAAGGGTAAACGCAAATTAAGACAATCGAGATCCAGTTCGGGATCTTGAATTCGTACACATCGTTTGCTGCAGCGATTAAAAGCGCAGCAGGAAAGACAGAAAGTAGAAGGTATGCGATCACGCCTCGCCCTCCGGCATAATATCCCGGCGTTCAAGGTAAGCGCGCGCGCCTTAATGTTCCGTTAGACATAAACAAAAAAAGGAGGCCATAAGGCCTCCTTTTCTTTCGAGTGGATAACGCTTGATTTAAGCGGCATCAAGCTCGCTGGACACGTTGCTGAACGTGTTGCTGAGCGAACCGGAAACGGAACGCAGCGCAGCAATAATAGCAACGGCGATAAGAGCGGCGATCAGGCCATATTCGATGGCGGTCGCGCCGGATTCATCGGCTTTAAAACGATTGATAAGAGTTTTCATGTGTCGACTCCTGCTTACTCTTCACTTGCACCGCTGAAGAGGAACTCCCCTTCAGTCTCGGGCATCTTGCTCCCAAGCCGTAAAGAAACGGTGAATAAACGGTAAGTTATATCTGTATACTGATTATGGTTAATCCGGATTAACTATGACGGAAATTCGCTTATCGTCTAGCTTGCGAGCTGATTGAGCCGTGACATATCGTTTACAATAAGTCCGGGATAGTTACGCTGCGCGACACCTTCCTGAATTAATGCGGCGACTGCGCCGGCTGCGGCCGCCTCATCAACGCCGGCGCGATCGGCAAGTTCACGATGTTTCGGCATTTTCTTAATCGCCCATACGCCGCTGATGGGATCACGTTCAACGCATTCAAGCAGAACAGCGTAAACCCTTTGTTCCGGCGCAGCTTGGGCGCCCATGGCGCGGAAGCGCTGTGCGACAAGCTGACTTGAAAGAAACACAGCGACATTGCGCATCAATGACGGACGGTTCGCCGCAAGCGACTTGAACTCAGCGGCGTCTATAAGGACGAGCGTACAGTCTTTCTCGGCGGTGACGGCGATCTGTTGAAATGTGGAGGGATCGGGATCGGCGATAGCGATTTCAAGGCCGAAAACGCCGCCCTCGGATACTTCTTCAATCAGCATGGCGCCGGTGGCGCCGTCGGTAAGGGAAACCCTTAAAGCGCCCGTCAGGACAACCAGAAACTCCGCGCCGTCATATTGGCCAAGGGAGAACACGGTTTGGCCGGCGCTGTATTCGCGAGTCTCGCTCTGTTCGCTCAGGAGCGACAGGACCGCGTCGGGCAGATCTTCAAAGGGCGTAATCTTGGACAACGCCTGCACCTGGGCCTGCGCCTGGGATGGGCCCTGCTCAGCAGGCTGGATCGATACTGCGGTCATTGCATACTCCACCGGTCTCCCCGCATTACCAGCGCCCCTTTAAGCTCCGGTAAAATTCAGGCGGGTAAATGATTGCGATCCTCTGATTGACGCCAAATTCGGGAAGGAAATGCGCCGGTTTCCTTTAAGTTTTCTTTGACACCTCGCGGCTAGGGTAAAGACCGCATTTGAGGAAGGACTATCCATGCGCAGGATTCTCATCGCCGCCGCTATTTTCGCAGCCACTACGCAAGTCGCCGCCGCAGAGCAGCTGTGGCTGACGATGGATCAGGTGCGCCCGTTCAAGCTTGAAAATCCGGCGAAGTCGATCGTCGTCGGCAACCCCGCCATCGCAGACGTCACCATTCAGGATAACGCCAATATCCTTTTATTCGGCAAGGCGCCGGGCCTCACCAATATTTACATCTTCGACGAGAATGGCGAAGCGGTGAAAAATCTGGTCATCCGCGTGCGCACGCCAAGCTCGGACATGATGACCGTCCATCGCGGCGTCGCCCGCACGACTTATAACTGCACAACCAACTGCGAAGCGACCGTCACTGTCGGCGACGACCAGGCCCAGTTCGGCATCGTTTCATCCCAGGTCCAGAACAAATATTCGCAGGCGAACAGCCTTTCCCAGGACGGCGACTCCAACAACTAAGTCCGTCTGAAACGGCATTCCACGGGCGCGCAAAGCTTTATGCTGGCGCGCCCGTTTCCATTTCAAAATTATAGATTTGCGGGCGCTCCTGCTGGCGGAGATTGATCCGGCACCAGACATCGATATCGCGCGCCGTTCGCTCATTAGGCGGCGTCTTGTCCGCGAGAACGATATTGGCGATGAGGCGCGCGGCGCCGTCGCCGCGCCGGCCCACGACAATGTGGCAATCCTTGATATGAGGGTGGGCGCACAAGGTTTCGGCGACCGCCTCGGGAAATACGTTGACAGCGCCGATCTGCACCGCCCCGTCACGCCGGCCCGACAGAGTGAAGCTGCGCTCGCCCGCCCAAGTCAGAAGATCCATCGCCTCAACCTGGCGCGCCTCGCCGTCAGGACAAAGCCGCATTAAATCGTCGCCTTCACGCCGCCAGTGATCGAAGAGAACAAAGGCTTCGCTGGGGCTGTCGCGCCACGCCATCAGGCCGGTTTCCGTCGAGCCATAGAGCTCGCGCAGGACGCCGAAGCCGCTTTTGCGCATATCGACAGCGAGTTCCGGCGTCATGGGCTCGCCAAACGACACAGCGAGCGAATTATCCGGCGCCTGCAATTCCTCCTGCATCATGTAGCGCCAGAGCGTCGGCGTCGCGACGAGCACGTCGCCGAAAAGGAGATTCTTCGACAATTCGTCCGGCGTCATGCCGCGCGCATCAACCGCCTCAATCCCCAAGAGATTTGGCGTCAGCACAGAAAGCTCAAGCCCCAACAAGCTGTGCGGCGCAACGAACGACAAAAGCCGCCGGCGCCCGTACAGCACATTCGCCGCCGCCGCCGCATCCTGATAGATGGCGTCGGCGCGATGAGAATAAGCTGCGTCCTCGTCATTGCGCGCCGCAGGCTTGAATGAAAATGATGTGAGGCCGTCCCTTAGCGCCGCGGCGAGTTCATGCGCCCAGTCGGCGATCTTTTCTGCCGGCCGGGCGGCGAGATAATCAGCGTCAAGACCGAACAGGGTCGCCGCTCGGTGGGCGCAAGCGGCTTT
>JAUIEG010000804.1 GCA_030428745.1 Alphaproteobacteria bacterium | reverse complement strand
ATCCCGGCGAGAATGATGCGGCCTGCTTCCATGGAAGGGGCGGTGCATCATCCGCGCCAGATTAAGGATTAACGGAAATCAGGGGCCCTGAGGCTTGTCTTGCGGCCCAGAGGCGCCTCGAAGGGGCGCCGACGCCGCCTGACGCTCGTCCCGATTTGGGCTTGTGAGGCCCGATGGCTTTTGCTATGTCGCCCGCTCCTCGCCAGCGGTTCCAACGGAACTGCTGGATACCATTGTTCTGTGGAGCTCGCTCCATGGCGCGACGTGCGGTCGTGGCGGAATTGGTAGACGCGCAGCGTTGAGGTCGCTGTGGGGCAACCCGTGGAAGTTCGAGTCTTCTCGACCGCACCATTTTCTCTCTGGAAACGCCCGAAGCCCGAATTTCAGGCGCCCTTGTCCTTGAGGGCGCACGGGGGCATATGCGCCCTGTGATCTCTCTGGGAGCAGTATCGGCGTCATGGCCTCTGACCGGCTTCAATCAACGAGCACAGGCGGCGCGGCGAAATTGCTGAGCAACAGTCCCGTGGAGTGGGCGGTCTCTTCAGGCCGGGTTCCCTATGACGCCGCAGTCAGATTGATGGAGGCCCGCGCCGCTGCGATCCGCGCCGGCGACGCCCCGGAACTTGTCTGGCTTCTCGAACATGAGCCCCTCTACACCGGCGGGACGAGAGCAAAGGAAAGCGATCTCCTGAACGCCGATCGCTTTCCGGTCTACAAATCCTCGCGGGGCGGACAATACACCTATCACGGGCCTGGCCAGCGCGTCGCCTATGTGATGCTTGACCTCGAAAAACGCGGCAAGGACATCCGTTGTTTTGTCCATGGGCTCGAACAATGGATCATCGAAACGCTTGACGCTTTCAATGTGAAAGGCGAGCGGCGCAGCGACAGGGTCGGCGTCTGGGTTGACCGCTCTGCCCCCGGCGGGCCCCTGCGCGAGGACAAGATCGCCGCCATTGGCGTGCGCGTCCGGAAATGGGTGAGCTTTCACGGCATCGCGCTCAATGTTGAGCCCGATCTTTCCCATTTCACCGGCATCACCCCTTGCGGGGTCAGCGATCCCGGCCTCGGCGTCACCAGCCTCGTCGATCTCGGCCTGCCCGTGACCATGGACGATGCGGATGAAGCCCTGAAAGCCGCTTTTCACAAGGTTTTCGGCCCGACGCTCGACGCCGCCCCGCCATCATGTTGAAATAATCATTGGGAAAACTGATTCCCAAACGGAAGGCAGGCATGGCGGACAAAATACTCGTCACCGGCATTAGCGGATTCATCGCCAAACATGCAGCGCTTCAGCTCTTGAATAAAGGCTATGAAGTGCGCGGCACGATCCGTGCGCTGAACAAGGCGATCCAGGTTAAGAAGTCGCTGGAAGAGGCTGGCGCCGACATCGGCCGGCTTTCCTTTACGGCGGCCGATCTTTCAGCTGATGAGGGCTGGGAGGATGCTGCGCAGGATTGCGACGGCGTTCTCCATATCGCATCCCCCTTCCCGACAGCGCAGCCGCGTAACCGCAACGCCCTTGTTCCCGCGGCGCGCGACGGCGCTGTGCGTGTGTTGAACGCAGCCCAGAAAGCCGGCCATATCGTCATGACCTCCTCCATGGTCGCGATGATGTACCGCGCGGGCCGTCCGCCCGACATGCCAGTGACG
>JAUIEG010000803.1 GCA_030428745.1 Alphaproteobacteria bacterium | reverse complement strand
TCAGCAAGATCGCGGCGTAAAAATAGGAGGCGTATAGCAACGGACTCGGATTTTCCGGCACGAGAAAACTTGGCATCCAGGAAAAGAACGCCGGCAATGCGTCACCATAGCTGCGCACGAAGAAAGACGGCAGCCAGAAGATGAGACCATATCCCATCATAGAAGAGCTTGCGGCGCCGAGAGACAGGCCCCAAAAACTCGGCTTGCCGATAATCGTGCTCAAGACCTCGCCAATCGCAGCAGGCGCAGCCGGGACGCCAGCGCGATCAAGCCCGCCGCGTTTCGGCTCGCGCATGGTGAGGCGAAAGACCGGCACAATCGCCAGACCCGCTAGCCCCACAATCAAAAAAGCCTCGCGCCAGCCGAGATAACTCGTCAACACGCCGCCAAGCAAAATGCCAAGCGCTGACCCGATGGGAATACCGAAAGAGTAGATGCTGAGCGCGCGGGCGCGTTTTTCCTGCGGGAAATAATCGGAAATAAGCGAATAAGCCGGCGCAACGCCGCCCGCTTCGCCAACGCCAACGCCAAGGCGCGCCAGAAAGAGCTGTGTGAAATTCTGCGCGAACCCACACGCCGCCGTCATGGCGCTCCACACCGCGAGCGCCCCCGTCATGATCCACACGCGGCTTTTGCGGTCGGCGAGCATCGCAATCGGAATGCCGAGAAACGTATAAAACAGCGCGAATGCAAGTCCGCCCATGAGGCTTAATTGCGTGTCGGATAGTGCAAGCTCCGCCTTGATCGGCACCGCAAGAATGCCGACGATCTGGCGGTCGATGAAATTGAAGGTGTAGACGACAACAAGCGCAAACAGCACATAGGCGCGATAAAGCGGCGTCGGCGCGTTCATCTACTCGCCTGCCCTGTTATCACCGAGGCCATCCAGAAACGCGATCGCATCCGTGACGGTTTGGTCAGGCGCCTCTTCCTGCGCGGCATGGCCCACCCCGGGATAGGTGATGAGCGCAGCGTTCGGCATTAAAGCCTGCATCCGCCGCCCCTGTTCAATGGGAATGACCCTATCCGCCTCGCCCCAGAGGATGAGCGTCGGCGTTTCAATCTCTGTAAGCACAGCCGACGGGTCAGGTAACGTAAACTCTTCGAGCGATTTGATCATCGCCGCGCCGTTTCCTTCACGGCGCATCATGTCGCGCATGGTGGTAAGGCGCTCAGGCGTCAGTTTGTCATCGTCGCCATAGATAATACCGGCGCTTGCCGCAACGCCCGCCTCGGGCGCGGTCATGAGATAGGCTTTCATCGCCGCAGGGATTTCTGCGGGTTCGTCGCTGACGCCGTTCAGTGAAAAAACGCCTGGCGATATGAGCACTAGCGCCTCCGCCCGGTCAGGATGGTCATGGGCGAAACGCCAGGCCGCCAGCCCACCGAGAGAGTTACCCGCAATGACGGCGCGTTCTACGTCCAGCGCATCAAGCACATCGCCCACATAGGCGGCGCGCTCGGTTGGCGCGTAACGCTCCTGCGGATCGGGGCCGGTCAAGCCGTGCCCCAACAGATCATAGCGCACGACGCGATAGTCGCTTTTCAGCGCCGCCGCCCAGGCGTCCCAGGTTTCAAGGCTATGAGTGAAGCCGTGGATGAGCAAAATAACGGGCGCATCGGATGGGCCCTCTTCACGCACCCGCACGCGGGCG
>JAUIEG010000802.1 GCA_030428745.1 Alphaproteobacteria bacterium | reverse complement strand
TGGCATGACGGCCCGCCAAACCCGGCGGCCGGCGCAGCACTAGGCGCGAGCGGGTGCAACGGCATGCTCGCCGAATATGTAGCCCTGCCCGAACGCGGCATCGTCAAGATCGCCGACAGCCTTTCCTATGAAGAAGCTGCAACGCTTCCCTGCGCTGGCGTCACCGCGTGGAATGCGCTGATGTGCGGGCGCAACCCGATCAAGGTTGGCGATTGCGTCTGCGTCCTCGGCACCGGCGGCGTTTCCATGCTGGCGCTCGGCATCGCTCATGCGGCGGGCGCTCATGTTGTCGTGACGTCATCCTCGGACGAAAAACTCGATCGCGCGAAAAAGCTCGGCGCATCAGGCTTCGTCAATTACCGGAACACGCCGGAATGGGGGCCGGCTGCGGCCGCGGCGAGCCACAAGGGCGGCGCCGATGTGGTCGTCGAAGTCGGCGGCGCGGGCACCCTCGCCCAGTCCATGCAGGCGGTGAATTTTAACGGAGAGATCGCCCTGATCGGCGTCCTCACCCGCGAAGGCGACACGACCCCGCACCCCCTGATGATGAAGGGTTCGAGCATTCGCGGCATCTTCGTTGGCAACAGGACCATGGCGCGCGATCTCGCCGCCGCCATCGACGTCAATGGCATGAAGCCCGCCATCGACAAGGTGTTTGACTTCAAGGACGCCGCCGAAGCCTATCGCTATCAAACGCGCGGCGCGTTCGGCAAAGTGGTGATCAAGGTTTGAGGCGGAGCTTCTCTCCCCCTTGAAAAGGGGGAGTGTCATTCGGCGCTACGCGCCGGATGAAGAGGGGGATCATGTTGAGAGCAACGGGGTTTGATCCCCCCCCGTCCAGCCGCTGATGCGGCTGTCCACCTCCCCTTTTCAAGGGGAGGAAAAACTCTAATTCACTGACCTTCCCGCGCCGCCCCAGAACGGCTCGCGCAGTTTCTTCTTGTCCATCTTGCCGACAGCGGTGCGCGGAATTGCATCGATGAAATGCACGTCCTTCGGCGCCTTGACGGAGCCGATGCGCGCCTTCGCATGGGCGATGATCTTTTCGGCGTCGATATCGGCGCCCTTGGTCTTCACCACCATGGCCGTCACCTGCTCGCCCCATTTATCGTGGGGCACGCCGATCACCGCGCATTCGGCGACTTCCGAAAGCTCCATCACCGCATCTTCAACTTCGGCTGAGAAGACGTTGAATCCGCCGGAGACAATCATGTCTTTCTTGCGGTCGACGATGTAATAAAAACCATGCTCGTCGCGCTTGCCCACATCGCCAGTGTGGTGCCAGCCATGGGCGATGGCTTCGGCGCTCGCTTCCGGCAACTCAAAGTAACCTCCGCCGACAATGCCGCCACGCCCAACGATTTCGCCCACTTCACCTGTCGGCACAATATTGCCGTCATCATCCATCAGCTCGACGCGCACGGAATAGGTCGCCTCACCGCAGCTCGTGAGGCGTTCGGGATGCTCTCCGCGCGCTGCGGCCGCAACGACTTCCGGCGACAGCCAGGTGGCGACCAGATGAAATTCGGTCTGGCCGTAGCTCTGACACATGCAGGGACCGAAGATGTCGACGGCCTGTTTCAGCTTCTCCCCCGCCACCGGCGAACCGGCCAGCAGGAAATATTTGAGGCTCGAATAATCGTGCTCGCGCACTTT
>JAUIEG010000801.1 GCA_030428745.1 Alphaproteobacteria bacterium | reverse complement strand
TTCCGGTGCGAGTCAGGCGATAGTTCATCCCGAATGACCGAGGAGAGTTCCATGTCCGCGACCGCCTTGAAGCCGCAAGCTGACGCCGCGCTGAATGTGCGCATCAAGCGCCTTCCCCATGGGGCCGGGCTCGACCTGCCGCGTTATGAGACCGAGCTGGCGGCGGGCTGCGATGTGCGCGCCGCGCTGACGGAACCGCTGACCTTAAAACCCGGGGAACGCTTCATGGTGCCGACCGGCATCGCCATCGCCATGCCCCCGGGCTGGGAGGCGCAGATGCGCCCGCGTTCGGGGCTGGCGGCGAAACACGGGATTTCCTGCGTCAACGCGCCGGGCACCATCGACGCCGACTATCGCGGCGAGCTGAAAGTCATCCTGATCAATCATGGCGGCGAAGATTTCACCATCAATCGCGGCGACCGCATCGGCCAGATGGTCTTCGCCCCGGTCTTTCAGGCGGCGTTCGAGGAAGTCGAGGAGCTTGACGAGACTGTGCGGGGAAGCGGCGGTTTCGGGTCGACAGGCGTTTAATTTTACTTCCCAAAAAATCTGAAAATCAGCGTCAGGACGATTGAGACGATGATCATCGTCGTGATCGGGAAGTAAAACGCAAAGCCCTCGCGCTTGATCACGATGTCGCCGGGCAGGCGGCCCAATCCCAATTTGGAAATCACCGGCCACAAAAGCCCTGTGACAAGCAGGATGATCCCGGCGGTGATCAGAAATTTCTGCATGGGTTTCGGCGCACTTACTCTCCGCTCATCCCCGCCTTCGCGGGGAAGAGCGGCGGAGGGGCGGATTTATTCCGTATCTTCACCCGGAACTTCCACTTGTTCGATCTCGGAAAAGGTCTGGCGCGTGTCGGTGGAGAAGGATTTAAACATCGCCTCCCCTTCGATATGCGCCTCGCTGGTGACGATCAGCGCCGGGCCGTCGCCTTCGGGCGCGGCGAAGCGCTGGGTCTGGACAAGTTTTTTCACCTTGGCCACGGGCGCAGGCTTGAAAGGCTTTTTTGATTTGAGCTCGATGGAGGAGATGTAGGCGTCCGGTTTGTTGAGGGTGATGAAAACTTCAAGCGCGTCTTTCGGCGCGTCATCGTCTTCAAGCTGCGCCACATAAATGGCTTCGGTCTCGCTTTCGGAAACAAGCTCGGCGTCGCCGATCATGTCGTCGAGGCTGTCATAGAGGATGGGGCTGTCCTCCATCTCACCCTTGCGCAGCTGTTTCAGCGCTTTCTGTTGCGGCTTGTTGAGCGCTTCTTCTGCGGGCGACAGGACCTGCCAGCGCGCATCGCCCTCAAGGCGCGGATCGAAACGGAGTGTCAGCGCTGTTTCATTCTCGCCATTGCGGGTCCAGTGCTCAACCGTATAGGCGTAGCGATAATGGGCGAAGTCTTCGGCTTGTTGCGCCGCTTGAGTCAGAAGCGCGGCGCTGGTTCCTGTCGGCGCCGTTTCCGCGCTGGCGGGGCTGAGGAAAAGTGAAACGGCGCACGCCGCCGCGGCGAGGCGGGAAAGAAACACGTTCAATTTTTACTCCGTACTCGGATGGGGCTTAGTAGCCCGGGGAGAAGCTGCGCGGCGCCGGGTCGATCACCTGAATGCCGCCGGGCTGGATTTCGAGGATCGCAAGGCCGCGCTCCACGGTGCCGTCGGCGTTG
>JAUIEG010000082.1 GCA_030428745.1 Alphaproteobacteria bacterium | reverse complement strand
CCGAAGAGGTCATCCCCTGATGGACGAAGCGCGCGTCGTCGCCGATGAATTCCGCCAGATGCGTCAGGAAGGCGATGACATCGTGCTTCACCTCGCGTTCGATCTCGTCGATCCGGGCGACATCGAATTCCGCCTTGCCGCCTTTTTCCCAGATTGTCTTCGCGGCGCTTGTGGGAATAACGCCCAGCTCCGCCAGCCGGTCCGCCGCATAGGCCTCAATCTCGAACCAGATCCGGTATTTGGACGCGTCTGACCAGATCGCGGCCATTTCCGGACGGGTGTAGCGGGGGATCATCAGTATCTCCGTTAATTCGCGTTGGGGCCGCCGGAAGGCGTTGTTTCACCGTCAAGATCGAGAGACCCCAGTTCAACTGTTTTTGGCGCGGCTTCACCGGTCGCGGCGGGAGCAGGCGTGCGCTGAGACTGGCCCCATATCCACCAGCCAACGGCAAGACCGATGACGAAAGCCGCCAGCAACAGCGCCCACATATGCAAGGCTAGCCAAAGCATCCTCGCATCTCCTCCCTATCCGCCCGGTATCGTTCTTATCGGTCTTCGAGTTCCAGGTAGTCGCGCTTGGGCGCCCCGGTGTAAATTTGACGCGGACGGCCGATTTTCTGGTTCGGATCTTCGATCATTTCGCGCCATTGCGCGATCCAGCCGACCGTGCGCGCGAGCGCAAAGAGCACCGTGAACATGTCTGTCGGGAAGCCGAGCGCGCGAAGCGTGATGCCGGAATAGAAGTCGATATTCGGATAGAGCTTCTTCTCGATGAAATACTCATCTTCGAGGGCGATGCGTTCAAGCTCCATCGCCACTTCAAGAAGCGGCTCATCCTTGACGTTGAGGGCGTCGAGCACTTCGTGACAGGCCTTGCGCATCACTTTGGCGCGCGGGTCGTAGTTTTTGTAGACCCGGTGGCCGAAGCCCATCAGGCGGAACGGATCGTCTTTGTCTTTGGCGCGCTTGATATAATCCGGAATTTTATCGACCGAGCCGATTTCTTCCAGCATGTTGAGCGCGGCCTCGTTGGCGCCGCCATGCGCCGGGCCCCACAGCGACGCGATGCCCGCCGCGATACAGGCGAACGGGTTGGCGCCGGACGATCCGGCAAGCCGCACTGTGGAGGTTGATGCGTTCTGCTCGTGATCCATATGCAGAATGAAAATCTTGTCGAGCGCGTCACAAAGGACGGGGTTCAAGGCATATTCCTCAGCCGGTACGGCGAAGCACATACGCATGAAATTCGATGTGAAATCGAGATCGTTCCGTGGAAAGACGAAAGGCTGACCGGTGGAGTATTTATACGCCATGGCTGCGATGGTCGGCATTTTCGCAATCATGCGGTGGATCGCGACCCGGCGCTGATAGGGATCGTTGATATCCGTGGAGTCGTGGTAAAAGGCGGAAAGCGCGCCGACGACGCCGACCATGATCGCCATGGGGTGCGCGTCGCGCCGGAAGCCTGAGTAAAAATTCTTCAGTTGTTCATGCACCATGGTGTGGTGCGTGATGGATGTGTCGAACCGCTGACGCTCCGCCTTGCTTGGCAGTTCGCCGTTCAGCAGCAGGTAAGCGACTTCCAGAAAGTCGGAATTTTCCGCAAGCTGATCGATCGGATAACCGCGATAGAGCAAGACGCCTTCATCGCCGTCGATAAAAGTGATCTTCGACTCACAGCTCGCCGTCGAGGTGTAGCCGGGGTCGAAAGTGAAAGCCTTGGTATGCTTATAGAGCGCCCTGATATCGACCACATCCGGCCCGTGAGTCGCTTTAAAAACAGGCAGTTCAGCGGTTACCCCATTGACCGTGAAGCTTGCCGTATCCGATTGTTTTAGATCACTTTTCATGGATATAGCCTTTTCTTTTCGCAGCGCGTCAACGCATGTTGCGGCGCACACTAGCCAGTTTAATCAAGGGTTTCCAGTCCCGCGTCAGCCAGCCTGATCGCCAAGCCTGGCGCGCGATTCGACTCTACCCAGTCCATATAGCACTTCGCCAAGCCCCGGCGAAGGCCGTCCTGCCGTGAGCGCCGCCCGGGCCGGAGGGCCGACCACCCCGAAACCCACGTTTTTTGAGGCGGCGAAGGCCTGGAGCGTCTCGTCCAGCGCCTCAGGCGAGGCCCACACGGCCTCATCCTCCAGAGCCTGGTTAAGATCGTTAAGGATTTCCGTAGCGCCTTCCTTGCGGAGGGGTTTTGCGGCCTTGCCTTCGACCGTGAGGGGGCGCGTCAAAAACAGGAATTCCGACGCCGGAACCACATCGGCCAGGGTCGCACAGCGTGTTTTCAGAAACGCCGCCGAACGCTCAAGCCGGGCTCTATTCTCTGCATTCAGATCGACGCCGGCCTTTTCAAGAAACGGCGCCGCCCAACGCAAAAACGCCTCGTCGCTCAACGCCGCAACATAGTGCGCATTCACATGGTTGAGCTTGTCGAGGTCGAGCCGCGCTGGCGCCTTGTTGATCCCTTTCAGATCGAAAAGCTGCTTCGCCTTTTCATAGGGGATGATCTCTTCATCGCCATGGCCCCAACCGAGACGAAGAAGATAGTTGAACAGCCCTTCCGGCAGGTAGCCGTCATCCCGATACGCTTCGACGCCAAGCGCGCCATGGCGCTTTGATAGTTTTGCGCCGTCGCTGCCATGGATCAGCGGAATATGGGCGAAGACGGGAAGGGACCAGCCGAGCGCCTGATAGATTTGTGTCTGGCGCGCTGCATTGTTCAAATGATCGTCACCGCGAATGACATGGGTCACGCCCATATCGTGATCGTCGACGACAACGGCGAGATTGTAGGTCGGCGCGCCATCGCTTCTGAGAATAATGAGATCGTCGAGCGCTGTGTTCGGGAAAGCGACGCGGCCCTGCACCGCGTCCTCGACAATCGTTTCTCCCTCGCGCGGCGCCTTGAACCGCACCGCATAGGGCGCGTCCGGCGCCGTCGACGGATCAGCGTCGCGCCACGGACTTTCAAACCGGATATTGTTTTCGCGCGCCTTGTCGCGCGCGGCGGACAGTTCATCCGGCGTCAGGTAACAGCGATAGGCTTTGCCTTCAGTCAGCAGCTGATTGGCGATTTCCGCGTGGCGCGCGGCTTGTTCATATTGCGACACGGGATCGCCATCCCAGTCGAGGCCGAGCCATTTGAGCCCGTCAAGAATGGCTTCAACCGCCGCCTCATTGTGGCGCGCGCGATCTGTGTCCTCGATGCGCAACAGAAACTTGCCGCCGCGCCCGCGCGCGTAAAGCCAGTTGAAAAGCGCCGTCCGCGCGCCGCCAATATGCAGATAGCCTGTGGGCGAGGGGGCGAAGCGGGTGACGACAGGCTGTTGATTATCGGCCATACTAAAGGGACCGGCTCCTCTTGTTGCGTTTGGGTTTGGCGGGCGCGGGATAGCATGAGGGGGCTCCGGCGCCTATGCCCGGATCCGGGTTTGGGCGCTTTGGCGGGGCGATGGCGGATGGTCGCTGAACTGGCGAAAACCAGTCCTGAGACGCAAGCGCGCGGAGAGGCCTTCGCCGAAGCGCCGCCCCTGCCGCGCATGGCGTTCTTGTCGGCGCAGGCGCTTCAGCGCTGGGCGGCCCTCGACTTCGCCCGCCTTTCCCTGTGGACGCCCGCTGCCATCGGCCTTGGCGCAGGGCTTTATTTCGGGCTCAAGGCGGAGCCGGACTGGCGTGCCGGCGCTGCGGCGCTGGTTCTTCTTGCCGGTCTTTCCTTATGGCGAAGCCCATTTCAGCGGGCGGCGACGGCGCTCCTGTTTGTAACGCTTGGTTTTGTCGCCGCCGACTGGCGCACCGCGCAAGTGGAAGCGCCTCAGCTTTCCCGCGAGCTTGGCATGGTGGACGTCACCGGGCGCCTCCTCTCTGTTGAGGAAAGCGTGCGCCAAAGGCGTTATGTGGTCGCGCTGAAGAGCATCGAAGACCTCGAAGCAGATGAAACGCCGGCGCGCGCACGCATCACATGGCGCGGCGAAGGCTTCGACGCGCGGCCCGGCGACCTCATCAGCGTTCGCGCGCGATTGTCCCCGCCGCCGCCGCCGGTTGCGCCTGGCGCTTTCGATTTTGCGCGCCAGCTCTATTTCCAACGCATCGGCGCCGTCGGGATCGCCGTCTTAGCGCCTCTGGTCGATACGGCTGCCGAAAAAACCTCAAGGCAACGGTTGGCGGCCGACATTGAGACAATGCGTTTCAATCTGTCTGCGCGCATTATCGAGGCGACGCGCGACCACAGGGAAGGCGGGGCGATCCTCGCCGCGATCGTTACGGGCAAACGCGGGGCGATTTCGGACCGCGCGGAAGCGGCGTTGCGCGATGCCGGGCTTGCTCACTTATTGGCGATTTCGGGGCTTCACATGGGGCTGGCGACGGGGCTTGTTTTCTTCACCGTCCGTTTCGGTCTCGCTGCGATTGAACCTGTCGCGTTGCGCTATCCCATCAAGAAATGGGCGGCGGGGGCGGCGCTTCTCTCCGGCGGCTTCTATCTCATATTGTCCGGGGGCGGATGGTCGGCGCGGCGCGCCTTCATCATGGCGGCGATCATGTTTCTCGCCATTCTGGTCGACCGGCGCGCGCTGTCGCTCAGAAATGTCGCGATCGCTGCTGTGATTATCCTGCTGACAACGCCGGAAGCGCTGTTCCATCCTGGCTTCCAGATGTCCTTCGCTGCGGTGACGGCGCTGATCGCCGCCTATGAGTGGCTCGGCGCGCGCGCCGATCCCGGCCGCAGCTTTACATGGGGCGCCAAACTGCGCCGGTATACAATTGCGCTCGCTGTCACCGATCTCATCGCAGCGCTAGCGACGGCGCCTTACGCGCTCTTTCATTTCAACCGCGTTGCGATCTATTCGCTGCCCGCGAATATGGCGGCGATGCCGCTGATGGGGTTCCTGATCGTCCCGTTCGCCGTTCTTGCGCTGCTCCTCACGCCCTTTGGCCTCGATGGCTGGGCCTGGCGCATCGCCGCCTTGTGGATGGAAGTCGTCCTCAATATCGCAAGCTGGGTGTCGGGACTTGAAGGGGCCGTCTCAACGACGCCGCAATGGCCGCAAGCGGCTATGCTGGCGCTGACCGCTGGCGGGCTATGGCTGTGCCTGTCACGCGCGCCATGGCGGCTGGCGGGGCTCGCCGCGATTCCGCTTGCGGCGCTGCTCGTCGTCCATGCCCGCCCGCCGCAGCTCTTCGTTTCGCCCACCGGGCTGAATGCCGGCGTCATCGCCGAAAACGCAGAGGGCGAACGGACGCTCTTCGTCCATTCCACGCGGCGGGAGAAATTCGCGGCGAGCATGTGGGAGGAGGCAGCCGGCCTCGACATCGAACGGGTAAAGCCTGAGGCGATCTCGGAGATTTTCACCTGTGACGCGGCTGGATGCGCTGGCGACATCGCCAACCGCGCGCGCGTGACTGCAGCTTTTGTCAGCGATAAGGCGAGCCTGGCGGAGGACTGTCAACGCGCCGATCTGGTCGTCGCCTTCTTCCCGGTGAGTAACAGAGACTGGCGGTCCTGCAAGGCGTTCCTGATCGACCGCCGTTCAGCATGGAACCGCGGCGCCCATGCGCTCTGGATTGAGCCCGATGGAATGCTGAAGGTTCAGTCAGCGAATGAGCTGCGCGGAGATAGGCCGTGGACGGGCGGGCGCTAGTTATACCGCCGCATCAGGCCAACAAGCTTGCCCTGCACCGCGACGCGGTCCGGCCCGTAGATGCGGGTCTCAAAGGCGGGGTTCGCGGCTTCGAGCGCGACGGAAGCGCCCTTGCGGCGCAGGCGCTTCAAGGTTGCTTCCTCGTCATCGACCAGCGCCACGACAATGGCGCCGTTCTCCGCGTCGGAGCAGCGCTTGATAACGACAAAGTCGCCATCCTCGATGCCAGCGTTGATCATGGATTCGCCCTGCACCTCGAGCACGTAATGGTCGCCCTTTCCGATAAAGGCTTCCGGCGCGGAGAACCGGTCCACTTCGTGCTGAATCGCCTCGATCGGCGTACCGGCGGCGATGCGGCCAAGAACGGGAAGGTCGACCACCCCAGCGGCGGGCGATGAGACCTGTGTTGGCGCTGAACGTCCGCGCTGGAAATCGGGGCTCGACACCACGGAGGGGCGGAAGCCCTTTTGCGCAGGACTCGGTTTGACGCTCGGTTTCGCGTCTTCCGGCATTTTCAGGACCTCAAGGGCCCGGGCGCGGTGGGGCAGGCGGCGGATGAAGCCGCGCTCCTCCAGCGCCGTGATCAGGCGGTGAATGCCGGATTTCGAGCGCAGATCCAGCGCCTCCTTCATCTCGTCAAAGGATGGCGAAACGCCAGTCTCGCTTAGCCGCTCATTGATGAAAACCAGCAGCTCATGTTGTTTCTTGGTGAGCATTTCCGCCCTCGCACTTCTTTTTGCGGGCCCCGACATGGGGGAAGGTTTTCCCCGGATACAGCCCGTTTCAGGTTCTTCGGAAGCCGGGCTTTCAACCAAAGGCTGTTTGCACGCCCGAAACGACAGAAGAACAAAACGACAACGATGTTCTATGGTTGTTCTTGGGGGCCGTCAACAGGCGAAAAGGAATCACGCAATGGAAACAGGCTGAAGGAGCGCTTTCGTTGCGGCCTCTACATCCTGATGGCGCATCAGGCTTTCGCCAACCAGAAACGCCTTGGCGCCGTCGCCGACGAGCCGGACGAGGTCGGCGTGAGTGTTGATTCCGCTCTCACTGACAAGCAGTGCAGAGGCCGGCGCCAGCGCAGCGAGTCTAGATGTCACATCAAGCGAGGTCACAAAAGTCGCCAAATTCCGGTTGTTTATGCCGATAAGGTTGGCGTTAAGCTTAATAGCGCGCGCCATCTCCTCCTCGTCATGGGTCTCCACCAAGACGTCGAGATTGAAGCGCGCGGCGGCCTCCATCAGCTCGCCGGCCTGCGCATCGGAAAGGCAGGCCATGATGAGGAGAATGCAATCGGCGCCCCAGGCCCGGGCCTCGGCGACCTGATAAGGGTCGATCATGAAATCCTTGCGCAGAGCGGGCAGGCGGGTCGCCTCACGCGCTTGCCCCAGAAATTCCGGCGCGCCCTGAAAACTGGGCGAATCGGTGAGGACGGACAGGCAGGCCGCGCCGCCCGCCTCATAAGCCCGGGCGATGTCCGCCGGATTGAAATCAGGCCGGATGAGGCCTTTCGAAGGGCTCGCCTTTTTCACCTCGGCGATGAGGGCGAAACCATCAGCCGCCTTTTTCTCCAGCGCCCGCCGGAAGCCGCGCACGGGGCTTGCGTCCTTCGCCAGCGCTTCGATGGCGGAGAGCGGCGCATTGGCTTTCGCCTGCGCCACCTCGGTTTTCTTATAGGCGATGATGTCGTCGAGAATGGTCATTGGTTCGAAAGCTCAACCAGTCGTTGCAGCGCGCCCATGGCGGCGGCGCTGTCGATTGCTTTTTCCGCCATGCGCGCTGCGGCGTCGAGAGTATCAGCCTTGCCGGCGACGATAAGCGCCGCCGCGGCGTTCAGGACAGCAATGTCGCGATAGGCGGATTTTTCGCCTTCGAGCAAGCGCCACAGCGCGGCGGCGTTTTCAGAGGGATCCCCACCAGCGAGATCGGCTGCGCTGGCGCGGTCTAACCCGGCGTCTTCAGGCGTTACATCAAATTCAGTGACTTCGCCGTCCTTCAGTTCCGCCACATGACTGGCGCCCGTCGTCGTCAATTCATCGAGCCCATCGCTGCCATGCACAACCCAGGCGCGGGTCATCCCGAGCAGCGGCATCACCTCAGCGATTGGCCGCACAAGGTCGCGCGCAAACACACCCATGACCTGACGCTTCGCGCCGGCGGGGTTGGAGAGGGGCCCGAGCACGTTGAACATCGTCCTGACGCCGAGGCCTTTGCGGGCCGCCGCCACATGCCCGACCGCCTTGTGATGGAGCGCGGCGAACATGAAGCCAACATTGGCGTCTTGGATGCAGCGGGCGATCTTCGCAGGCGGGATGTCGAGTTTGACGCCAAGTTCTTCCAGCACTTCGGAGGAGCCGGACTTGGAAGAAAGCGCCTTGTTGCCGTGCTTGGCGACCTTGACGCCGCAGCCAGCGACAATCAGCGCAGCAGCGGTTGAAATATTGTAAGTCCCGGCGCCGTCGCCGCCCGTGCCGCAGGTATCGATCACGTCATCGGGCGCATCCACCTTCAGCGCGTGATCGCGCATGGTCATCGCCGCGGCTGCGATCTCTTCCACGGTTTCGCTGCGCGCGCGCAGGGCGGCCAGGAAACCGGCGATTTCGATATCGCTCGCCTCGCCGGAAAACAGCGCATTCATCGCCGCGCGCATTTCATCGGCGGATAAGGGCGCGCCGGACGTTGCGCGCTGCAGATGCGGCGTGAATGAACTCATTGGCGAACCGTCGTGAGAAAGTTTGAAAACATCTGCACGCCGTGTTCCGTCGCAATGCTTTCGGGGTGGAACTGCACGCCCATGATGGGAAGCTCGCGGTGAGCCAGCCCCATGATCTCATTGTCATCTGTGGCCGTCGCTGTGACGGTCAGCGCATTGGACAGGCTCGTGCGGTCGGCGACCAGTGAATGATACCGCGTCGCCGTAAAGGGTGAGGGAAGCCCGGCGAACACGCCTTGCCCCTCATGAGCGATTTCAGACGTTTTGCCGTGCATCAGCCGCTCGGCGCGGGCGATGACGCCGCCAAAGCTCTGGGCGATAGACTGCATCCCCAGGCAGACGCCGAACACCGGCGCGCGGCGTTCAGCCGCGAGCTTCACCAGGTCGAGGCAGATCCCTGCCTCGTTGGGCGTACAGGGCCCCGG
>JAUIEG010000081.1 GCA_030428745.1 Alphaproteobacteria bacterium | reverse complement strand
CGGTAGCCATCGGCCGCGCGCATATGAAACCGCGGGCGATGGTCCTGAATTATCCGTCTAACCCGACGGCGCAGACGGTTGGCCTCGACTTTTATAAAGATGCTGTCGCCCTCGCCAAAAAACATGACATCATCATCCTGTCGGACCTTGCCTATGGCGAGATTTATTTTGGCGACACGCCGCCGCCCTCGATCCTCGAAGTCGAAGGCGCGAAAGACATTGCGGTTGAGATCAATTCCCTGTCGAAAACATTCGCCATGGCGGGGTGGCGGGTCGGCATGGCCGTCGGGAATGAGCGGCTCATCAATGCGCTCGCCAGGGTTAAATCCTATCTCGATTACGGCGCCTTCACGCCTATTCAGGTCGCGGCCGTCGCCGCTCTTGACGGGCCGTGGGAGTGCGTTGAGGAAATTCGCGCCATCTATAAACGCCGACGGGACGTCCTGGTGGACTCTTTCACCGGCGCCGGATGGAACATTCCGTCTCCTGAAGCGTCTATGTTTGCATGGGCGGCGATACCGGAGAAATACCAGTCCATGGGGTCGGTGGAATTCGCCAAGATGCTCATGGAGCGGGCCGATGTCGCTGTCGCGCCGGGGCTTGGCTTTGGTGAGTATGGCGAAGGTTTTGTGCGTATCGGTTTGGTTGAAAACCAGCAGCGCATAAGGCAGGCGGCGCGGAACCTGAAGAAGGTGTTTCAGGGCAGTTGACTCCCAGCGTCTGCGTGTAGCCGAATGGTCTCCAGCACTTGAAGAGGCAAAATTTTGCGCTAAAGCGCAGTCGTGTTATAGCGGCCATCTGCATTGAAACGAGAGCAGTTTTTTGCCGCCTTTCCGGCAGAATAATTTAGAAACTGATGGCCACATTGAGCCGGGCACCCATGAGCAACGACGCGCAGCCTTTTGTTTTTTGCGTGGGTTTAAATAAAACAGGCACAACCTCTTTGCATAGTGCGATGAAATTACTTGGCTTTAAGAGCCTGCATTGGGGCGGGCAGGAAGCGCGCGACCGGGTGGCGAATGCGCTCGAAAAGGGTCTACCGCTTTTAAATTACCTCGATCCGGACTATCGTGCTTTTTCAGATATTGAGATTTTAGCCAAGAACTTTGAGCTTCTCGATGCTCAGTACCCTGGGAGCAAATTTGTTCTGACTGTCAGGCCGCTGGAGGCTTGGTTGGAGAGCCGGAGAAAACATGTAGAAAAAAACATCAGGAAAAAGGAGGAAGGTAAATATGACGGAAATTTTTTAAAAGTCGAATTTGAAAAATGGACATGGCTTTACAACACACACCATCGAAAGGTTCGGAAATATTTCGGCGGAAGAGATGACTATGTGGAGCTGGATATTACCGCTGGAGATGGCTGGAAGCCTCTGTGCCGCTTGCTGGATATTGCTGTTCCCAATGCGCCGTTCCCTCATTCAAATCCCAGCAGCAATTTTAGCGCATAGAAGGTCCGGTATTTCTCGTCCTTCCTCTTTTTGAGGAGTGTGAATTTTCGGCATTGATTGAAAAAAAGGAAGCTTTGCCGATTGATCGGCAGCGCCTGCCGTCATGACGTGGAGTGAAGATGTGGAGTTTGCGTATTACGAGCCTTGCGCTTCTCTGCAGAAATTCGTCAGCAGTTATTATTTCGTTTCCCTGCCTTTCGATCTCGCTGAGATCATGCGTGCGGAGATCGCCAATGTCCGCTTTATCCTGCGCGGCGAGGTGATATCCGACCTTCACGGCCAGGAAGAGGTGTTTCATAACGGCAGCGCTATTTTATGCGGGCCCACCAATCGCTGGAGTCGCATCAAGTTCGCCAAGGGCGCGAAAATCTTCGGCGCGGCCATCACGCCCTTGGGGTGGTGCAAGCTGTTCGGATATAGCGCGGAAGGAGCGGCGGACCGTTTTATGCCGTTGCGCGACAACGTTCCGGCGGCGGCTCATCCACTGATTGACGATGTCATTAATGCGCCGGACGACCCTGGCGTGGTGCGCGCCGCCGATGCGTTGTTTCTTTCGCTCATGTCCGATAAGTGGCGCATTCGTGAGGATTTCATCGAGCAGGTGACCAACTGGATTGTCGATCCGGAGCCGAATGAAATTGACCATCTCCTCAACAATGTTGAGCTGTCACACCGTCAGGTGGACCGTTTATGCAAAGCCTATTTCGGGGCGCCGCCGAAAAGGCTGCATCGGAAATTCCGCGCCTTGCACGCCGCCAACAGACTTGCCTGGATGGAATTGACGGACTGGCGTGAAGTCGCGCGCGCCGCCTATTACGATCAGGCGCATTTCATTCGCGAGTTTAAAGAGTTTAACGGGCGCACGCCGCAGGAATTTATCGACGGCCCGCATCTTCTCGTACGGATGACTCTGGCGGAGCGCCGCAAAATCAATCATGGTTCGCCCTTCAGCCTCGTAGGATAAATCACAAGGGCCGGCATGAAGCCGAAAATTCTGACGACGATTAAAACCTATACGCCAGCACTGTTTGCGGCGGACGTTTTCGCTGGCGTTACCGTCGCGATGGTGGCGCTGCCGCTCAGTCTCGCCATTGCGATTGCGTCTGGCGCCGATCCGGCCGCCGGCATTGTGACGGCGATTGTCGGGGGCTTTCTCATCTCCGCGCTGGGCGGCAGCCGCGTGCAGATCGGCGGGCCCACTGGCGCGTTTATCGTCGTCGTCTATAGCGTCATTGCAGAACACGGCTATGACGGACTTGTTCTGGCGACCTTCATGGCGGGTCTCATCTTGTTGGCGGCCGGGTTTTTAAGGGCCGGAAAGTTTATCAGCTTTGTCCCGGAGGCCGTCGTCAACGGCTTTACCATTGGCATTGCCGTCGTCATCGCCGCCAGCCAGTTGAAGGATCTTTTCGGCCTCTCCTTGGAGGCGGTTCCGGCGCATTTCCTTGAAAAGATCCCTGCGCTCTGGGCGGCGCGGGACAGTTTTAATCCGGCCGCTTTCGGGCTTGGCGCTGGCGCGATGATCATGATCGTGTTCTTCCGTAACATAGCGCCCAAACTGCCCGGCCTGATTGTGGCCGTGACGCTTGCTTCTGTCGCCGCACTTGTCTTTGCTTTTCCAGTGGACACGATCGGGTCGCGGTTTGGCGCTTTGCCGAACCATTTGCCTTTGCCGCAGCTGCCGGCGGTCTCGCTTTCTCGGGTGCAGGAGCTCTTGCCGTCGGCTTTTGTCATCGCGTTTCTGGCCGGCGTAGAGTCGCTTCTATCAGCCATGGTGGCCGATCGCATGAGCGGCGGACAGCATCGTCCAAATGCGGAGGTTTTGGCGCAAGGCGCGGCAAATATCGGCTCCGCGTTGTTTGGCGGTCTGCCGGCGACAGGCGCCATTGCCCGCACCGCCACGAATGTGAGGGCCGGTGGCAAAACGCCGGTTGCCGGGATTGTTCATGCGCTGACGATTTTGGCGGTGATGATGCTGGCGGCGCCGCTCGCGTCCTATCTGGCCATGCCGGCGCTTGCCGGGCTCTTGATGATCACCGCGTGGAATATGAGCGAGCCGCATAAGTGGCGTAGCTATCTGTTTGAGGGGCCCATGTCGGACCGCGTGCTGCTCGTCCTGACGCTGGTTCTCACCGTGGTCGCCGATCTGACCATTGCGATCGGGGTGGGGGTCTCGCTCGGCCTGGCGATACGCCTTCAGCGCCGCCATGTCCCGCCTGCGGACTGGGAGACGCCGGAGCGTTGATTTCTCAATTGGTGGAAGGCGCCAGAAGATTGGCGGATTCAGCTAATTTTACTTCCTGCTTGAAATATCATGTTGACGGCTTCGCGCTCGCGAAGTATCCACCCGGTAACTCATCAAGACCAGCCGAGGGATAGGCCCTTTGACGCTGGGGCAACCGCCAGGAAATCTGACCGATTTTTTGGAAAGGTGCCAATTCCTGCGAGAGCGTGCTCTCGAGAGATGGGTCGGACGAATGATGCGCTCCGCGCTGAAAATGATCCGATTAAGGTCTCTAGCGAATTTCCTGACGAGTAGACGTGGAACGCTAAGAGGCCGGCAATGACCGCAGCACAACAAGAACGGACAGGAAAGACCCAGAAGTCGCAGCCTTTTTGCGATGTCAGCGTTTTTCTGCCTGCGGATTTCATCCTCGATAGCGGCGAAAGTCTGGGGCGCCCGGAGCTCAAGATTCGCGTTTACGGCGATCTGGAAAATCCGGCGATCATGGCGGCGGGCGGCATTTCCGCCGGGCGCATTGTTGCGTCCTGTAAGGATGGCGAAGGCTGGTGGAGCGACATCATCGCGCCGGGCGGATTTGTCGATCTTGATCGGTTTTGCGTCATCGGCTTCGACTTCCTGCCCAATGCCGGCGAGACGGCGCGCACGATCACGACCCATGATCACGCCCGCGCACTCGCCGACGCGCTCGACGTTCTCGATGTCGATAAGCTTTATGGTTTTCTCGGCGCCTCCTATGGCGGCATGATCGGTCTCGCCTTCGCTGAAACCTATCCGGACCGCATTGAAAAACTCTGCGCAATCTCTGCGCCCGACCGCGCTCATCCGTCGGCCACAGCGCTGCGCGGCGTGCAGCGGCGGGTCATAGAATTCGCCGCCAGAATTGGCGATCCACAGGCCGGTGTGTCGCTGGCGCGCCAGATCGCCATGGTCACGTATCGTACGCCCGAAGAATTCGCCGAGCGCTTCGAAAGCGCGCCTGGCGCCGCCGCCGGTGCGCCCTATGATATTTGCGAATATCTCATCGCCCGTGGCGACGCCTATCATCTTGAACCACAGCGTTATGTGACGCTGTCCGATTCCATCGATCGCCACCGCGTCGACCCGGCGAAGATTGCAGCGCAAAGCCTCATCATTGCGTCGGACAGTGATCGTCTGACACCGATTGGCGATTTGAAACGCCTTGCCGATGGCGTTGCCGGTGCGCAGTTCATCGAAATCCCGTCCGTCTACGGACATGACGCCTTTCTGAAAAACACCGACCTTATTGGTCCGCACGTCAAAAAATTTTTCGAGGAGAAACGATAATGAGCGACGTTAAGCGCCCTGATGCTTTGCACCCTGAAACGCTGATCGCCACAGCCGGCGTCGCCACGGACCCGGCTTTCAACTCGGTGTCGCCGCCATTGCACTTGTCCGCCAATTATGGCTGGAACGATCCGCTGGAAAAGCCGCAATATGACTATGCGCGCTCCGGCAATCCGACGCGTACGCAGTTGGAAGAAGCGCTAGCGGGACTTGAAGGCGCCGCGCGCGGCGTTGTCGTTTCCTCAGGGATGGCCGCGCTCGACCTTGTGCTCAATCTTGTCGATCCGGGCGAGATTGTTGTGGCGCCGCATGATTGTTATGGCGGCACACATCGGCTTTTGACGGCGCGCGCCAAGCGCGGCCAGTTCGAACTGGTCTATGCTAACCAGACCGACCCGGCGGAGCTTGAGGCCGCCTTCGCGCGCAAACCAAAGCTTGTCTTACTTGAAACGCCGTCTAATCCGCTCTTGCGAATTACCGACATTCGGGCGGTCGTCGCCCACGCCAAGGACTGCGGCGCCATTGTCGTCGCCGACAACACGTTCCTGTCTCCGGCGCTGCAACGCCCGCTGGATCTTGGTTGCGATATCGTCGTTCATTCGACGACCAAATTTATCAACGGCCATTCTGATGTCGTTGGCGGCGCAGTGCTCGCACGCGACAAAGCGCTTGGCGACGATCTCGCCTGGTGGGCGAATTGCACCGGCGTCACTGGCGCTCCTTTTGATAGTTTCCTGACCCTGCGCGGTTTAAGAACGCTCTTCCCTCGCGTTGAACGCCAGCAGGCGACGGCTGGCGACGTGGTGTCGCGGCTTGCCGCCGATGATCGCGTCGCCAATATCTATTATCCGGGGCTTGCTAGCCACCCGGGTCACGAGGTTGCCAAGTCTCAGCAGAAAGGCTTCGGCTCCATGTTCTCCGTGGGATTCGCCGAAAATGTCGATGTTATTGAGCTTCTGCGCAATCTTAACCTCTTTACGATTGCGGAGTCGCTAGGCGGCTTTGAAAGCCTTGTATGCACGCCGGCGACCATGACGCATGCGGCGATGACGCCGGAAGCGCGAGAGCTTGCGGGAATTTCTGATCGCCTTGTCCGGTTTTCCATCGGACTTGAGCACAGCGATGACCTTGTGCGAGATATAGTGACAGCGCTGGATCGGGCAGTAGAGTCGGGCGCTGAAAAAGTTGCGTATTTATCGAGTGGGACGGCGAGCAAATGTGCGTAGATGTTAAGGATAAATTCAGCGCTGGCGCTGGAGGCAGTGAAGATTTGATCGTGCCGCGCAGATTGCGCGTCGCCATTGCGGGGCTTGGCGTCATTGGCGAAGGCGCCGCGCTGCGGCTTGTCGAGCCCGCTGAGCCTTATGCGCTCTGCGCCGCGCTTGTGCGTGATCCCGCAAAAGCGCGCGACGAGCGCCTTGCGACGCTGCGCACCTATTCCGACCCCGATGTTTTCCTCGTGGAACAGCCTGATGTGGTCGTCGATGCGCTCCCCACTGGTGAAGCGGGCCGAAGGCTTATTGAGGCTGCGCTCGCCCGCGGCGTCAGTGTGGTGACAGCGAATAAACAAGCGGTCGCCGGCCATCTGGCGTCGCTCCACGACCTCGCTCGCCGCAATAATGTTTCTTTCGCCTATTCGCCGTCGGTCGGCGGCGGAGCGCCTATGGTGGAAACCGTACGCCAGGCGCGCGGCGAAGGGGAAGCGCGGCAGCTTTCGGCGATTTTAAACGGCACCGTCAATTTCATCCTCTCGGCGCTCAAAGAAGGGATGTCCTTTGATGACGCAGTAAAGGCGGCGCAGGATGCAGGCTTCGCTGAGCCCGATCCGACAGCGGATCTTTCCGGCGAGGATGCGCGGGCCAAGATTTCTATTCTCACCTATGAGGCTTTCGGCAAAGAGATTGACCAGAACGCCATTCGCGTTGAGCCGTTGACGGCGCAGCGCGCATCGGATTTTTTGAAGATCGGCGGCGTCTGGAGGCAAATGTCGGTGGTGAAGCGCGCGCCAGATGGCGGCGTATCTGCTCGCGTACGCTTTGAGCGCGTCGACGATGATCCGTTTTTCGCCGCTGTGGAAGGCGAGGGCAATGCGCTTCGCGTCCTCAATATCAACGGCGGCGAGTTTACGTGTGAGGGCAAAGGCGCCGGCCGTGCGCCGACGGTCGCCAGCATTTTCGCCGAGCTTGAAAAGATTGCGCAGACGCCGCCCGACGATGGTGAAAATACTTTGCGCCGCGTAAAGACCTTCAGCTAGAAGCAGCACATGTCTTCGGATGAACATCAAAACGCGGCGCAGAGCGCCGCGTCTGATGCTGCGCGCGCAGCGAAACGCCTGGTCATCAAGGTGGGCTCCGCCATTTTGTGCGGCCCCACAGATGAGGGCGGCGGCGCTGTGCGAGAGGCTTGGCTTGCTTCGCTGGCGCAAGACATCGCCGGATTGAGAAAATCAGGCCGCGAGGTCGTGGTGGTGACATCCGGCGCCATTGCCCTGGGACGGCGCCGGCTTGGCCTGTCTGGCGCGCTTCGTCTCGATGAGAAGCAAGCGGCGTCTGCTGCGGGGCAGGCCGCGCTCGCGCAAGCGTGGCAGGAAGCCTTTGCGCCTCATGAGGTCGCAATCGCGCAAATCCTCATCACGCTCGAGGATACGGAAAGCCGTCGGCGATATCTCAATGCGCGCGCGACCTTCCGCACATTGCTCGGTCTTGGAGCGTTGCCGCTTGTCAATGAAAACGACACGATTGCGACCAGCGAAATCCGCTATGGCGACAATGACCGGCTTGCCGCCCATGCGGCGCAACTTGTGGAAAGCGATGTTCTGATCATCCTTTCCGATATTGATGGTCTTTACACTGCAGACCCGCGTAAAGAATCTACTGCGGAGCATATAGCGGTCGTCGACGCCATCACGCCGGAGATTGAGCGCATGGCTGGCGGCGTCAACAGGGATGCAGGCGTCGGCTCCGGCGGCATGGCGTCAAAGATCGCCGCGGCGAAAATCGCCGGCGGCGCCGGTTGCGACACCATCATCGCGCCGGGGCTTGGCGACAACCCCTTGAAGGCCATGCTGGACGGCGGCGCGGCGACGCTATTTCGCGCTTCGATGACCCATGACGGCGCGCGGCGGCAATGGATCGCGGGGCGCCTGAAGCCTGCGGGCCGCATCACCATCGATGACGGCGCCGCGAAGGCGCTACATTCGGGCGCCAGCCTGTTGCCCGCTGGCGTAATAGACGTCACCGGCGCTTTTTCGCGCGGCGATGCTATTGAAATCTTAACGGCCGACGGACGCATTCTGGGGCAGGGGCTTTCCACTTATGACGCGATTGATGCGCGTGCGGTCGCCGGCGCCAAATCCGACAAGATTGAAGCCTTGCTGGGCTATCGGCGGCGTCCGGCGCTGATCGAAAAAGACGATCTCATCCTGAGGAGCGAGCGATGACTGACGATGTCACGGCCTATATGGAAGGGCTCGCGGCGAAGGCGCGCGCCGCCTCGCGCGCTATGGCGTCCGCGTCCACAGAGCGCAAGAATGCGGCGCTGACGAAAGCCGCGGCGCTTGTCCGTGAGCGCGGCGGTGAGATTCTCGAAATCAACGCCGCCGATCTGTCGGCCGCTAAAGCCAAGGGGCAAGACGCAGCCTTTCTCGACCGCATGGCGCTGACCCCTGCGCGGATGGACGGGATCGCCAAGGCGCTGGAGGATATCGCCGCGCTTGAAGACCCCGTGGGCAAGTCCATCACGAAATGGTCGCGGCCTAACGGGCTTGAAATTGAGCGGGTGAGAACGCCGATTGGCGTGATCGCCGTGATCTATGAAAGCCGACCCAATGTCACG
>JAUIEG010000800.1 GCA_030428745.1 Alphaproteobacteria bacterium | reverse complement strand
AACGCGCCCGCCACTGCGCCGCGCATCAATTCGGCCTGCGCCAGCCCTGTAAAACCTTCTGACAACCCGAAAACACCCACTGTTAGCATCGTTACGCCCCGAACCCCTCGACTCTAAATCAACGGCGCCGCGAACGCGGCCAGGATGAACGTCTCCCCACAAGAAACGGGCCAAAACGCCTCGACCGCCCCAGAATTGGTCGCGTTTCAACAGCCCGCTTCCCGCACTGCGGATAACAGCGCGTATCGCCCTGTCAGCATCTTCACGCGGGCGTGACTTTATCGCAAGGGGCCGCCGCCGCGTTATGGATAATTTTTCGCACGGTTCGCCGCAAAAAACCTGATTAGGACAGGCTTTGCTCGCTCTTTCGATAATCGGCGGCGGTGATTGCGTAGATAAAATGATCCCGCCAGCCGCCATTGATCTTCAGATAGTCGCGCGCGAGCCCTTCGCGGGCGAATCCGCTGCCCTCAAGCAATTTTTGCGATGCAATATTCTCCGGCTGGCACGCTGCGACGAGGCGATTGAGGCCAAGCCGTTCAAATGCGTGGGTTTTCATGGCCGCGACAGCTGCAGCGCCATAGCCCTGGCGCGTATAGGGCGCGCCAATCCAATAGCCGAGAATGCCAGAACGGGACGCGCCATATCGGATATTGGTCAGCGTCGCGCCGCCCGCCAGGGCATTGTCCTTGAGCCGGAAGACAAGCAGAGACAGCCCGCCGCCCCGGCGCGCGTCGCGCTCATAGGTTCTCAGCCGGCGCTTGAACGCAGAGAGCGTCGCCTGCTCCGTGGTCCAGCTTTCCTCCCACGCCGTCAGATGCTCACGGCTCTCTTCGCGCAACGCCAGCCAGGCCGGATAATCGGTGACGGCGCCCCGGCGCAGCATCACGGATTCGTGGACGAGCACAGGGTTGAAGGCGGGATTGGACGGCTCAGTGGCAAACAGCATCCACGCTTTATAGCGTGTAGCGCCATTTTGGGGAGAGCCGGGATCGCAAGCGGGACTATTCCAGTCCTAGGCCTGCTTCAGTTCGGCCTCGATCTCCTCGACCATCTTGTGCGGTTCGGGACGTTCATCCGCCAGCTCCGCGACTTGCGGCATACGGTTGAAAGCGTCGAGCGCTGCAACTTTGTAGGCCTCCGCGAGGGTCGGATAGTTGAAGGCGTTCTCGACGAAATAATCGAGCCCACCGCCAAGATTAAGCACCGCCTGTCCGATATGGATGAGTTCGGTGGCGCCTTCCCCGACAATGTGACAGCCGAGGAGCTTGCGCGTCTTCAGGCTGAACAGCATTTTCAGCATGCCGTTATTAAGGCCCATAATATGGCCGCGCGAGGTCTCGCGAAAACGCGCAACGCCGCATTCATAGGGGATGCCTCTTTCGAGCACTTCCTCTTCGGTCAGGCCCACGGTTGAAATTTCCGGTACGGCGTAAATTCCGTATGGAAAGTAATCAGGCGGCTTATGCGCTTTTTCACTAAACGCATGACAAGCCGCGATGCGTCCCTGCTCCATCGAGGTTGAGGCAAGGCTCGGAAATCCAATCACATCGCCTGCGGCGTAAATATGAGGAACTTCCGTCTGGAATGTTTTCGGGTTGACCTTGAGACGTCCGCGGTGATCGACACCGAGACCGCAGGCGTCAAGATTGAGACTCTTGGTTG
>JAUIEG010000799.1 GCA_030428745.1 Alphaproteobacteria bacterium | reverse complement strand
TGCTACGCGGCGCCGGGGTGAAAAGCTGTCGCTGGTCATGTGCGACATCGACCACTTCAAAGAGTTCAACGACACCTTCGGGCACCAGACCGGCGATCAGGTGCTCCGGCTCGTCGGAGCCGCGATAAGGGCCGCCGTCAAAGGCCGCGACATTGCCGCGCGTTATGGCGGCGAGGAGTTCTGCGTAATTCTGCCGAACACGAATCTTGAGGCTGCGGTGACGGTTGCGCACCACATTAGAACGGCTGTTATGGCGAAAGAGCTAATCAAGCGCTCGACCGGCGAGAGCCTTGGACGGGTCACAATGTCGGCAGGCGTCGCGACCTATCGATACGGCGACACGCGGGACAACCTCATCGAACGCGCCGACATGGCGCTCTACGCCTCGAAGCGCAACGGCCGCAATCAGGTTACGACGGAATCCGACCTTCCCGACTCAGAGAACGCCACGACTGCGGTAGCGTGAACCGTCAGCCAAACAACCGTCGCTGCCATTCCGATCAGTATTCAGGCATCCAGCTTCGCAGGCGTAAGTGCAACCGACTCGCCGCACCCGCAAGCCGAAGTCTGGTTCGGATTGTTAAAGACGAAACGCTGCGACAGCTTTTCGGTGACGTAATCGATCTGCGTGCCGATGAGGAACAGAATGGCTTTCGGATCGATGAGGATCTTGATGCCGTTCTCCTCGACCACTTCATCCATGGGCCCCGCCTCGGTCGCGTAATCCATGGTGTATTCCATGCCGGCGCAGCCGCCGTTTTTCACGCCGATCTTGACGCCGATAAAGTTTTCCTCGGCGGCGGACATGATTTCGCCCATGCGCGCGGCCGCAGCGTCAGTCAGGGTTACGACTTTCGGTCTTGGACGTCTCGCCATTTTACAACCATCCCAGTTCGAGCTTTGCTTCATCGGACATGCGCTCCGGCGTCCAGGGCGGCTCGAACACCATATTCACTGTCACATCCTCAACGCCTTCGACGCCGCGCACCGCGCCTTCGACCCAGCCGGGCATTTCGCCCGCCACCGGACAGCCCGGCGCCGTCAGGGTCATGTCGATAGTCAGGAGCCGGTCATCACTGAAGTCTACCTTATAGATGAGGCCCAGCTCATAAATATCAACCGGGATTTCCGGGTCGTAAACGGTTTTGAGCGACCGGATAACGTCGCCCGTGATCCGCTCCAGCTCCTCCGCCGGGATCGAGGCGCCGCCCGTGGTTTCAGCCTGCGGCGCCGGTTCGGCGGGCGGGTTTACATCGATAATGTCGCGTTGGTCGTCCATAATTACTCTCAGCCCAGCATCTGGTGTGTTTTGTGAAGACCGGCAATCAGGGCCTCCACATCTTCATGGGTGTTGTAGGCGGCGAAACTCGCCCGCGCCGTCGCTGAAACGCCGAGGCGTTTCATCAAGGGCTGCGCGCAATGATGACCCGCGCGCACGGCGACGCCGGTGCGGTCAAGGATTGCGGAAATATCGTGGGGATGCGCGCCCTCCACCGTGAAAGCGATAATCGGCGCCTTGTTTTCAGCGCGACCGTAAACGCGCACAAAATTCAGTTTCGCGAGTTCTTCAAGGACGTGGGTCTTCAGGCGCGCTTCATGAGCGGCGATGGCCTCGACGCCCTTCTCACGCATCCAGTTCAACGACGCGCCAAGACCGATAGCTTCG
>JAUIEG010000798.1 GCA_030428745.1 Alphaproteobacteria bacterium | reverse complement strand
AGCACCGCCACGAAAAACCCGTCGGCGCGGATTTTATCAGGCGTCAGGCGGATGGCGCCTTCCGGCGTAATGCAGGGTTCAAGCGCCGCCTTCGCATCTTCGGTCAGCAAACCCGATTGCTCCATGACCGGAAGCACCGACGTTCGCGAAAAGTCCTGATGCGTTTCAAGAAACGCCGCAAGCCGATCTTCGTTTTCTTCCATCAGAAAAGAACAGGTGACCCAGACCATGCGCCCGCCTGGTTTGACGAACCGCGACGCTTCCTTCAGCACCGCATCCTGCTCGTTTATCCGCGTTTGTAATTGTTTTTCCGTAAGCCGCCATTTGGTGTCGGGATGGCGCCGCCATGTGCCGGCGCCGGTGCAAGGCGCATCCACAAAGACCACATCCATCTTGCTAACGAGATCGTCGAGCCCCTCTCCGCCCGCCGGAGACCGGATTTGAAGATTGCGGACGCCCGCGCGTTTAGCGCGATGAAACAAGGGCTGGAGACGGCGCGGGTCACGGTCGTAAGCGTAGAGTTGGCCGGTGTTCTCCATCATTGCGGCGAGCGCCAGGGTTTTCCCACCGCCGCCGGCGCAATAATCGAGAACCTGTGCGCCTTTGACGTCGCCGGCCGCCGCCGCCGCAAGCTGGCTGCCGAGATCCTGCACCTCGACCCAGCCCTTGTTGAAGGCCGGAATGACCGTGACGCCCGGCGCTTTTTCGCTCGGCGCCGGCGCAGCGATGCGCGCTGCGGTTTTAAGCAGCGGCGCTGTTTCGGCTTTCACAGTCTTCAATGCCGCAAGGACTTTTTCCGGCGTCGCCTTCAGTGTGTTGAGGCGCAAATCGATATCGGCGCGGTCGGAAAATGCATTCATCACCGCCGCGGCGTTTTCTCCGAACACGCGCGAGACATTCGGCGTGAGCCAGTCGGGATAGTCACCGGCAATATGATCAAAGACGACGACAAGATATGAGTCAGCGTCGGTTTCAGATACCGAATTTTTGAGAGTCTTCAGCGGGATCAGCGGTTCAGCCTCTAGCGACTTCCGTTCTCTCTCCGTTAATCCGCCCGGCCCGTGCGGTTCTTCGGCAGCGGCTTCCGCCAGGTCGTTCAAGCCTATGCCCCAAATGAATCTCAGGGCAGCCAGAACGCGTGCACGCGGGGCCTCATCACTCATTGCCGCCATCAATCTTTGCCGCTTGCGCAACACGTCAAGGCAAAGGCCCGAAACCCAGGCGCGGTCCTTGGCGCCCGCATAGCGGTTCGATCTGCATTGCATTAGCCTTTTCAAAATAAAAACGCCGCGACCGGTCCCTTTAGGGACAAATCGCGGCGCATAATAGAACGGCGTCGCCTGTTATTCGATGCAAGGGTCGACGGCGGCGCGCAGTTCCGCGGAGGAGTTTTCATAATCCTCCATGGTGACGAGCGCCATCTGCTCAGCCTGAAGATCGGCGTCGCCCGAAACGGCGTCCGCGATGCAGGCGCAAGGCTCAGCCGAAATGCCGTTATTGGCGGCGAATTCTTCACAGGCCGACTGTGAATCGCCCGCATGCGCAGCGCTGGCGACGAGCGCCATAGCGCCCGCGAGAAGGTAAGATTTTTTCATGGGTGAACTCCCTAAATCCTTGTGCGTTTTTATATCTGTCGGGCCCCTTTGCACCGGACGCTGCGCGACTT
>JAUIEG010000797.1 GCA_030428745.1 Alphaproteobacteria bacterium | reverse complement strand
GTTCCAGGCGCTCACCACTAGCCGGCGTGATGATGGATTGGTTTTGATCTCGTTCACCACCCATTCGATCTGATCGATCGCACGCCCGTCCGGCGCCGCCCATGACCGCCACTGCCGCCCGTATACCGGGCCGAGGTCGCCGTTTTCATCGGCCCATTCATCCCAGATCGAAACGCCGTGTTCTTTCAGATAGCGAATATTTGTGTCTCCGGAGAGAAACCACAAAAGCTCGTGGATGACTGACTTGGTATGAAGCTTTTTTGTCGTCAGAAGCGGAAACCCCTCTGCGAGGTCAAACCGCATCTGATGGCCGAAGACGGCGCGCGTGCCGACGCCGGTGCGGTCGAGCCGCGCGTCTCCCGCCTCAAGAACCCGGGCCAAAAGGTCAAGATACTGTCGCATATACGCTGCGAATCTCCTGTTTCCGGCGCAGTGTAACGCCTGCAGCCCTGTGGCCAATGGCGCTTTTTCCCCGTCGCAGCCGGTGTTATCGTCAATTCTGTGAGTGGGGCGAAATAAGAGGGGTCATATGGCCAGCGACAGCCAAGGCGGCGATCAGGCGTTTTCGCCGGAATCCAGCGGTAAAGGGCTCGCCCTTCCCGGCCTCGTCATCGGCCTGCTCACCGGCCTCGCCGCCTACGGCATCGTGGAATACTGGATCGACGGGCGCGACGACAATCCGCTCGCGCTTGCCGTTCTCTTTTTCACGATCACGGCGTCTGCCGCCTATCTCCTGCTCGCGGAGTCTGGACGTTATTTGCGTCCTGTGATTGGCGCGGGCGCCATCGCCATCGTCCTTTTCGGGCCTGACTATTTCATCTTCAGCGCCGTGAGCGGCGACGAGACGCATCTGACGCCATTCCCGGTGATGTTCTGGATGGCGACGCGCGGGCTCGCCGCCTATCTGATGGTGACCCTCGTCAAGGCGACTCAGGAAAGCGGCGTCCCGCCTGCTTATTCGCCGGTGTTTTTTCACGGCGTAACAATTCCGCTTATCGCCGGCGGCGCAAAACTTTTCGCCGCACTCGCGCTTGTGCTTCTCTTCGCCTGGGCGCGTCTCTTGAAAGAACTCGACGTCACTTTCTTCAATAAGCTGTTTCAGGAACCCTGGTTCATCCTGCCGTTCCTCGGCGCCATAGGCGGGCTTTCCATCGCCCTGATGCGCGGCCTGCAATCACTGCTCGGCGCGCTGCGTTTCGTCCTGCTCCTTCTGGCGCGCATTCTAATGATCATCACGGCAGTTTTCACCCTAACGCTTCTGATTGTCTTTGCTGTCAACGGCGTCGGACTTGTTTTCGACCGGCCCTATCCAGGCGCCTGGATGATGGGGCTGGCGCTTTTGGGCATGCTCATTTTCAACGGCGTATATCAAAACGGCGAAGGCCGTCCGCCGCCTCTCTGGTTGCGCCTGCCGACACTGATCACACTGCTCGGCTTTCCGATTTATGCGGGGCTCGCTTTTTACGCCTTTTCACTCAGGATAGACGCTTACGGGCTGACGCCGCCTCGCATCGCCGGCATCGCCGTCAACGGCCTTATCGCAGCTTATTCTATTGTCTGCCTTGCTGGACTGCTGACCGAAGTGAACTGGCGCAGCAAAAGATGGATGCCCTTGGTGGGAACATTGAACACGGCCATGGCCGCGCTCTGGGTCGCTGTCCTCGTC
>JAUIEG010000080.1 GCA_030428745.1 Alphaproteobacteria bacterium | reverse complement strand
GGCATAGAGCGACATATTTAGCGCCTTGAAGCCTGATTTCCGGACGGTAGGGCGCAAGCAGTCTTCGCGCCACCATGTCGCCGACCAGCGCGGAACTCGCCAGCACCAGCCCCTGCCCGGCGATTGCAGCCTGAAGCCCGTAATATTCCTCGTCAAACGTCACGACGTGCAAGCCCGCCGCCGGAGCCTCTTCACCCGCAACGGCGAGCCAGCGCTCCCAGGAGACATGTTTCAAGACCGGCCGGCGCCAGCGCGTCGCCAGCAGCGGCGCGTCCTTGAAAGAACGAAACGTCTCAATTAATCCGGGCGCGCCGTAAACGCCGAACGTCTCGTCCAGCAACGCAGCCGCATGAAGCTCCGGATACGGACCACGTCCGTACCGAATCGCAATGTCAACTTGCCGCTCCCGGCGCAAATCCACCGGCTCAGCGCCGGTGAGCAATTGCACGCTGATCTCTGGATGGCGCGCGTAAAACGCCGGCAGGTGCGGCGCGAGCCGCAGAGCAGCGAAGGCCGGCGTCGTCGTCACCGTAAGCGTGGCCTGCGCCGCCGCGATGCGCTCCAGCGCCTGCCTGATCTGCAACAGGCCGCTGCCGACGGCGGCCGCCAGCACCTCGCCGGATCGGGTCAGCGCGACCGCGCGCGGGCGGCGCGCAAACAGCGCAATTCCCAACGTCTCTTCGAGCCCGCGCACCTGATGCGACACCGCCGTCGGCGTCACCAGGAGCTCCTCGGCGGCGGCCTTGAAGCTGCCGAGCCGCGCCGCCGCTTCAAAGGTGCGCAGCGCCGAGGGTGATGGCATTTTCCCGAACATAGCTATTTTATAGATGAATTTTATTCATCTATCGATGATTATTTATCCTTTGTAATTCATTGATTTTAATCACAGTTCTCCGTCATCGCCAGATGAAAGACGACTTTTCGCAACAGGCAACAGAGCCGGACGCCGCGCCCCGGCCGACGAAAGGAGAGCCGCGACATGCCCACGCTTTTGAGACTGGACGCCAGCGCCAACACATCATCCTCCCTGACCCGCGCCCTCGCCGACCGCTTTGTCGACGAATGGCGCGCCTTGCGGCCGCAAGACCGGTTGATCGCCCGCGATGTCGGCGTCGCGCCGCCGCCGGCGCTTTCGCAAGCCTTCCTCGCCGCCGCGTTCGAAAAGGGCGAGCGCAGCGAGGAACAAAAAGCCGTGCTGAAACTGTCGGACGAATTGATCGGCGAGGTGGAAGCCGCCGACGTCATCATCATCGCGACGCCGATGTATAATTACGGCATGCCCGCCGCGCTGAAGGCGTGGTTCGACCAGGTGATTCGCATCAACAAGACGTTTTCGTTCGACCTCGCCCGCGGCGACCGGCCGCTCGAACCTATCTTGAACGGCAAAATGCTGGCGGTGCTGACGTCGAGCGGCGAATTTGGCTTCGCGCCGGGCGGGCTCAATGAAAGCGCCGGCCATCTCGTGCCCCATATCCGGACCTGCGCCAAATATCTCGGCGCGGATCACATCCGCCATGTCGGCATCGAATATCAGGAGTTCGGCGACGCGCGCCACCGCGGCTCCAAGGAGACCGCTTTCGCGGCGATCCCGGATCTCGTTGCGGAACTCGCCTCTCGCGTAGCGGATTACGGCCGCGCGGAACCGGCGCGCGTCTCCTAGCTTGCCTCCCTCCCGCCCCCATGCCATCTGACCGGACATGAGCTGGCAGGCGACCATATTGACCCTTTTCCCGGAGCTCTTTCCGGGCCCCCTCGGCGCGTCGGTCCTCGGCCGGGCGGCGGCCGAAGGCCTGTGGGCGCTCGATACGGTCAACATCCGGGATTTTTCCGACAATAAATACGGCTCGGTGGACGACACCCCCGCCGGCGGCGGGGCCGGGCTTGTCATGCGGGCCGATATTCTGGCCGCCGCCATCGATTCCCACCCCCGAAACGACCGTCCAATTCTCTGCCTTACGCCCCGGGGAGCGCCCTTTAGCCAGATCAGGGCGCGGGAGCTGGCCCAAGGGCCCGGCCTCATCGCGCTGTGCGGCCGGTTTGAGGGGATCGACGAGCGGCTTTTCGAGGCCCGTGACGTCGAAGAGGTCTCGATTGGGGATTTCGTCCTCGCCGGGGGAGAAATCCCCGCCATGGCCCTCGTCGAGGCTTGCGTCCGGCTAATTCCGGGGGTATTGGGCTCGGCTTCCTCCCTCGGGGAGGAAAGCTTTGAGGGCGGTCTTCTGGAATATCCCCAGTACACCCGCCCGCGAGAATTCGAGGGCCGGGCCATCCCGGACGTGCTGCTCGGAGGCGATCACCAAAAAATCGCTCAATGGCGGCGCGAGAAACGGCAAGAAATAACGCGGACGCGACGACCGGACCTCTGGGAGAGGTTTTCATCTGACGGTCCTATCCGGCGCGGCGACAACAAGGAACCGAAGTGATGAACATCATCGAACAACTCGAAAAAGAACATATCGCCGAACTCGGCAAAGACATTCCGGAATTCGGACCGGGCGACACTGTGAGAGTGAACGTCAAGGTGAAGGAAGGCGAACGCGAACGCATCCAGGCCTATGAAGGCGTCTGCATTGCGCGCAATGGCGGCGGCCTCAATGAGAGCTTCACCGTCCGCAAGATCTCCTTCGGCGAAGGCGTCGAGCGCGTCTTCCCGGTCCATTCGCCGATGATCGACACCATCGACGTCGTGCGCCGCGGCAAGGTGCGCCGCGCGAAGCTTTACTATCTGCGCGAGCGCCGCGGCAAATCTGCGCGGATCGCGGAGAAAGCCGACAACCGCCCGAAAAAAGAAGCGTAAGGCTTTTCAGATTTTCGAATTAAAAACGGGGCTCATTGAGCCCCGTTTTTCTTTGCGCGTTTTACGAAAACTCTATTGCAATGAATCAATATCGACTGTCTCGCTGAGATAGGTTGCGCCGTCCTTGCTGCGGATAGAGACGTTTACGGCGCCTTCCTTCCAATCGATGTCGAGAACGCCGTAATTGGCGTCATAGATCATGTCGCCAAGGCGGTTCGGATCTTTTTCCATCCATGTCTCGCCGCTTTGCGCGCGCCAGACGCTCGCCGGCAGATTGAGTGAGGACGATGTCGCTTCGAACAGCGGATAATCATTGACGCCTTCCTTGCGATAGAGCGCCGCCGCATGACGGTCGCCGGAGAGAATGACGACGCCGTTGACGCCAAGCCCGGTGATCGTTTTGTAGAGCCGGGCGCGCTCATGAGGGAAGAGGCGCCACGCCTCCCAGCCGTGCCCTTCGGAAATCAACTGAATGGAGGAGACAACAAGGCGAAGATCCGCCGGCTTTTGCAGTTCTTCGGCAAGCCAACGCCATTGCGCATCGCCAAGCAGCGTTTTCGACGGATCGTCATCAGGCACATAACGTTCCTTGCCATGGGCGCCGGGCTCATCCGACTTGACCAGCGACGAGCGGAAGAACCGCGTGTCGAGCATGATCACCTGAACGCGCTTGCCGTCTTCGGCGCCGATGATCCAGGAGCCATAGACGCCCGGACGCGTGCGGCGCGCATCGTCTTCCGGAACAGCCCAGACATAATCGAACAGCGCTTCGGATTTTTCTTTCAGGGCATAATCGCCGCCGCCATCGTTGAGGCCGTAATCATGATCGTCCCACACGGTGAGCATGGGCGCGGCGGCGCGGGCGCGCGCGAAGGGCTTGGACTGCGCAAGACGCATATAGGCGGTTTTCAATTCGGGCAGCGCCGGTTCATCCGGACTGACATCGCCATAGACATTGTCGCCCATATAGAGCGTGAGGTCTGGATTTTCCGACGCGATCCGGTCCCAGATGGACTGGTCGCCATTCTGCTGCGCGCAGGACGCGAAGACGATGCGGGTCAGTGTCTTTGTTTCATCAAGCGGCGCAGAGGGCATGGGGACGGCGCGAATGGCGCCGTCCGGCGCATCGGCATTTGAAACCGCCCAGGACTCGTTTGCTTCAGGCGTCGAAACAGTTTCGCAGGACGCCAGCAAACCCGCGCCCGCCAGAAAAACTACCGCTCCGCGAATCCACACTGCCATTACCATTGTTCACCTCAGCTTGCTCATCGCCCTAAAGGCACAGTCACACAGTCATATGACACAAGCGTTATGCCTATGGCGTCTCTGTTTTTGCGCGATAATCGCCTTCCAGTTCGGAAGCGATGTAGATCGCCGCCGCCCATGCAGCGACATTTTGACGGAGAGACTCAAGGTCCACCTTGTCCAGCGTATCTTCCATCGTGTGATGAAGGTCGAAATAGTCTGACCCATCCTGATAGAGGCTAAAAACAGGAACGCCGCTCATCCGCAGCGGCCCAACATCCGGACCGCCTGACGCATCATTTGAACCCGGCCCGACGCCAAGCCGCCGCAATGCCTTTTGATAAACCTCAGCCTTTGGCAACGCATCTTCAGCAAAGCCGGTCCGAAATTGCCAGACTTTACCGGCGCCGAAATCGGATTCTGACGCCAACACATGCCGGTCCAATTCGTCCGCATGGGCCGCCGCATATGCTTGCGCGCCAAGAAGCCCTACTTCCTCAGAGCCCCACATAATGACCCGAATCGTACGCGTCGGCTTACCCCTGAGATCGCCGACGAGTTTCGCCGCCGCCGTAGTAATCGCGACGCCGGCCCCGTCATCAACCGCGCCTGTACCAAGGTCCCAACTGTCGAGATGGCCGCCGACCAAAATAATGTCATCCGTTTTGCCCGGAATTTCACCGATCACATTGCCGGATTGCACTTCCGTCTTTGTCATGACCGACAGATCGACCTTCACTTTAACGGGCGCATCTGCGCGTTTCATAACACGGACCAGCATATCGGCGTCGGGATTAGACAACGCCGCAATCGGCACAGGGGTCACATCCTCGGCATAACGCATCATGCCGGTATGGGGCGTGCGTACAGCACTGGTGCCCGCAGATCGAATCAACGCAGCGACAGCCCCACGCCGTGCGGCTTCGTTTGCCGCACCGGAGCGTTTTGCAACGGCCCAACCATAACCGGAACCGTCTTGTGTGCGCGTCATGACCTCATCAACAAAGATAATCTTGCCTTCAAATCCTTCAAGCGGCGCATCCTGAAGCTCTGGCAGCGTGCGAAACCGCACCACTTCTGCAGTCACGCCGCCTTCAGGCGTCGCGACAGAATTGCCGAGCGCCGTCACTTTAAGTTGTTGGGTGTACGGCGCGACAATCTCAGCGGTTTCCGACACCCGCTCCCAATAAGGCATTTCAAAAGTCTCGATACGGACATTTTTGAAGCCGAGCGCTTTCAGCTTGGCGGCGCCCCAGTCGCGCGCGCGCGCCTCCGCCGGCGATCCGCCAAGGCGCGGGCCCACTTCGGTCGTCAGGCTTTCGAGAATGTCCCAGGCGAGATCATCTTCAAGCGCGGCGTCGATCAGCCGGTCAGCGGTGCGCGCTTGCGCCTGTGTGAGCGCAGGCGTCGCATCCTCCGCCGCCATGTCCTGCGCCAGCGCCGGAAGTTGAAATGAAGATGTGACGATCGCCGCCGCTACAAGCGTGGCAAGATGTTTGATGCGCATTGAAGTGCCCCTCTCTCGCGTTTCGCCCATGATCGGACTCACGCGAGGAAGGTCAACTCAAAATACGAATAACGTGCGCTTTAGCCGCCCGCGTGACCGTTGGTCATTGCCTTTTGCGCAGCAAAGGCGGCGACCAGCGACGGCAGCAGCGCAAATTCCGGATCGAACTCGGAATAGTTGCAGAGCAGCTCTTCGCCCGGGGCGATATCGCGGGTCGCATAGCCCTCGACCACCCTTGTGAAGTCCGTATTCGGCTCCGTCGTATGATTCATGAACCGGCCATTGTCGATTTCAATCACCAGCATGCCGGGATTGTCATGAGCGGGATAAGCTTATTTTTGCAGGAACTCCTGCATCATGGGCGTTTGCTCCCCAAGCCATGATGTCGGCACCAGGCGGTCGAAATCAGGTTCGTAACGCCAGATCAGGGTTCCTTTTGCTATGGCCTCACTCGCAAAAACGCCCACGCCTTCAACGTCGCTCGGGGCGACATATGTCGAAACAAGCATCATCTTCAGATGATCTCCAAGCCGGACAAGGGACGGCGGCCCTCGCGTGCACCTGCACGCAAAATGCAAGTCGATTACTTTCGTAACCGCGGCGCCTACGCGCAACTTTGCCCTGGTCGCATCCGCGACCGGGCGAACCGCTCGTCGGCAGTGAAATCAAATCGTCAATTCAGAAAAAATTTCAAGTGGATTTTTTTTTGGGAGCTACGCTCACCCGAAACGGGCGAGCCAGTCCTTCCGCTCCGCCGCCCAGATGTCGAGCTTGAAGCCCCAGAATTCGAACATTTCGCCGGTCTTCTCCTCGCCGATTTTCCGGGCGACCGCCTGGCTGTTGGCGTTCTCGGGCAAGATGTTGGAAATGATCCGCGACAAGTCCGGGAACTGATCAAATGTCCATTTGACCGTCCCGATTGCAGCCTCTGGCGCATAGCCCTTTCCCCAATGGGGCCGCGCAATGGACCAGCCGCATTCAAGGCCCGGCCAGCCATCCGGCATCCATGGCCCGACGCGCCCGACCCACTGGCCGGTCTCTTTTTCCTCCACCGAGAACCAACCGAAACCGCGCATCTCCCAATGGCCGAGATAGGAGGCGAATTGCCGCCAGAGGTCGTGGCGGTCCTGCGGCTTGCGACTGGCGCTCAAGCTGGCCGCAACGTCGGGGTCCTGCATCATGGCGATATGCGCCTCGCAGTCTTCCGGCGTGAGGGGGCGCAAAATCAGTCTTTCGGTTTCGATGCGGATGGTCATGACATTGCCTTCAATTTTTCTGCAATCGCCTCGACGCGCCGGGCGTTGCCTGCCCAGGTGTAGTCGCGCTGCTTTACTGTGGTGGCCGCCGCATCGCCAAGTCTGGCGCGCAGGCCCGCATCTCCGACCAGCCTCGTCAACGCCGTTTCGAACTCGCTGTCAGTAAAAAGGACGCCATCCTCTCCGGCGGTCAAGACTTCACGGATATTGGCGCTGTCAGGCGCGATGACCGGCTTCCCCTGCGCCATATATTCGAACAGCTTCAAGGGGGAAGCATACGACACAACCGCGGGCTGGAGCGCAATATCAAACGCCGCAACATGGGACGCCATCTCTTCGCGCTGGACCACGCCGGCGAACGTCACGCGGTCGGCAACGCCTATGTCTCGCGCCAGCGTTTCGAGCCCCTCCCGCGCCGGACCATCGCCGACAACAAAAAGATGGAGATCTTTTTGCGGCGCCTGCGCGAGGAACTGAACGGCGCGATCAAGCCCGTGCCAGTCGCGCACAAAACCTGTGAAACCGAGAACGAGCTTGTCATCAAGGCCATAACGGGCGCGCACCGGCGCCGGGTCCTGCGGCGTCAAAAAGTGGTCATCCACACCGTTCTGAATGACATCAATGTGCGCATCAGGCACACCGGCGGCGCGCACATAATCCGCCAGCGCATTCGTGACCGGCAACACCATGTCCGCCGCGCGCCAGATTGCGGTCTCGCTCGCATGCGCCCAGCGCTTGAAGAACAGGTCGCCATGCTCGGCGCGCTCGGCCGCAAGCGGCGCGTTCACTTCAAGGATAAGCGGCAATCCGGTCTTGCGTTTCAGCCAGGCGCCTGCGTGAAAAAAAAGATTGTAACGCTCATAGATCACATCCGGCATTGATGCGGACGCCGCAGCGGCGAGGCGGCGATGAGCCGGAAATGAATAGGCGAATTCAGCGCCTTCATAGAGCGGCGCCGGCAACAGGGATGTCAGTCCGCGCCGTGACGACGCATCGAGCGTTCGCGAAGACCCGCCGTCCGGTCCGCACATCACGATCTCATGGCCGCGCGCGACTAGCGCCTCGGTCAGCGCACGAATGTGAACCCACTGTCCGTCGGCGGCGCGCGTGCGATGTGAATAAAGAAACTTCATCGTCTGGCTTCTATCCTGATGCGCATAAGGCTGGCTACGCTTTTGAAGCGAGCGCCAAACGCCCCGCACACGCAAGGCGCGATGAACCGGCCCCAAAACCCTCACAATCCTTTTCTGATGCTTGCATGGGCGTCCGGTGAAGCGCAGCATCGAAGCCTCGTGACTATTGTGGAGCTGCCCTATGCGTTTTTCTCTGTTTTGCCTCGCTGGCGCCGTCGCGCTTTCCGGCGCGGCGCACGCCCATCCGGGCTCGAACCTTTTGATCACCGATAGCAAGACGGCGGCGCGCGCCATGTCGGACGGGATCAGCTTTGAGGAAGCGAACGGCGTCCATCTCTTCAAGGGACGCCCGCATAGCGAAGAGACGGCGCTGCTCGGCGAGGAGCCGCCCGCTTCGGCGAAAGACTGCACTGTTGAAATCGAAATTCGCGAACGTCCCTGGCGGCGTCTGCGCCGACTACGCACGCAAGGGTTTTATTCCGGCGTTGCCTATCCCTCGCGCGCCTACACCCAAGGCTTTTACAGCAGCGGCCGCTGAATTCAGCGGCGCCTGCCGCTTACGGCAATCTCATCGGGAGTCTTTTGTTGCGGCTTCAGGCTCGGCGGCGGCGGCATTTTCACGGGAAAGACTTATTTAAGTTGCGTCCGCGGCGAGCGTGCCCGTGCTCAAAATCGCTACGACGCATGTATCGAGAATCAAGCCGTTAAAAATGACGTCGCCGCTTGTTTGCGCTGAGGCGTTTTCCGTGAAAGAAAACGCACAAGCGGCGACGCCTAAGCCATAAAATACTCGATGCAACAACATCGATACAACTCCCCCTGCAGTCAGCAGGACAAACACATAGCAAAGCTTTCGCCTGGTCTAATCAGCATGCTGCTGCATCATTTTTGCGGCTGGACATTGAGGGAAACATCGTCACCGCCGTTTCTTATGAGCCGACATTACCAAT
>JAUIEG010000796.1 GCA_030428745.1 Alphaproteobacteria bacterium | reverse complement strand
TCAAAGGCCTCACCGCTGAAATGCTGGTGCGCCAGGTCTACCCCTTGAAAGCCGGCGACGCCTGTCTTGTCCACGCCGCGGCCGGCGGCGTCGGCACGCTGCTCTGTCAATGGGCGAAACATATCGGTGCGCGCGTGATCGCCGTTGTTGGCGCGCCCGAGAAAGAACCAGTCGCGCGGGCGAACGGCGCCGATGATGTTATCATTCGTACACAGACGGAAAATATCGCCACCGATGTGCGCCGCCTCACGGAAGGCAAGGGCGTCGAGGTGGTTTACGACTCCGTCGGCGAGGCGACGTTCGAAGCCTCGCTCGACAGTCTCGCCCTGCGCGGCCACATGGTCACATTCGGCAACGCCTCAGGCCCCGTTCCGGCGGTCGCGCCGCTGGAGCTGATGCGCCGGGGCTCCCTCACCCTCACCCGGCCCTCGCTCTTCCACTACGCCACCCCGGACCGGCTTCCCGCCATGGCCGCGACCCTGTTCGACATGGTCGCCAAAGGCGCCTTGAAGCCAAAGATCGAGCATCGCTTCCCGTTGAGCGATGTCGCTAGCGCCCACCGCCTGCTCGAGAGCGGAAAAAGCGCCGGCGCCATCGTGTTAACCATATAGTTTTGAGAGTTTTCAGATGCATAGATGGTTAATGGCAATTAGCTTTTGCGCCCTTGCCGCTTGCGGTGACTCTGTGACCAACACGGATTCACATGACTTTCCGGCTTCCGAGGGCTGGTCGATTGCGCCTGAAGGCGATCTCAACCGCTTCTTCGAATGCCTGGAGGATCAGGGCGCGGCCATAGTCTCCGCCCATCGCGGGGGGCCCTATCCCGGCTATCCGGAGAACGCGGTCGAGACCATGGCCGCGCTGATGGCGGATATCCCCGCGATCATGGAGGTCGATGTGGCGACGTCTTCCGACGGCGCTCTTTATCTCATGCATGACGACACGCTGGAGCGCACAACCACCGGCGAAGGACCGGCGGACGGGCTTTCCTGGGGCGAAATTTCCCAGCTCACCCTCGAAGACAATGACGGCCGCAAAACGGGCTTCACGCCCACCTATTTCGCCGCCGCGCTGCGCTGGGCCGAGGGACGGACGATCCTCCAGATCGATTTCAAAAGAACAACCCGCTATGAAGACGTCGTCGCCGAAATAAAAAGTCAGGATGCGGAGGATCGGGTGATCCTTATCGCCTCTTCCACAGCCTCTGCGGCGAAGCTCCATGACCTTTTGCCGGGCGCGATGATCTCCCTTTCCCTCGACACCCAGTCGGAGCTCAATCGCGCTGTCGCCGCCGGCGTTTCCGACGACCGTCTCCTTGGCTTCACCGGAACCGAAGACCCGCGCCCGCGGCTTTTCTCGATCCTCAATGGACGCGATGTGGAGGTGATTTTCGGCACGCTGGGCGGGCGCGACTCCATCGACAACGATATCGCCCGCTCGGGCTATGAGGCGCTTTACGCGGATATCGCCGCCCAGGGCGCAGACATCATCGCCACCGACCGGCCCCGCGAAGCCTATGCCGCCCTCAATGCCGCCGGGCGCGCGCCGAAGGCCGGGGAATGCGGCGTCAGCAAAAGAATTCCGTCTTGAAATTCAGGCGCCTGATAATATTTTCCGCGATCGCCTTCGCCGTCTGAAATCACCGCGGCCCGCCTTTCAAAAGGCGCTCGCCGGT
>JAUIEG010000795.1 GCA_030428745.1 Alphaproteobacteria bacterium | reverse complement strand
TTGCGAAGTGATCCTGCCGCGCCTTGAAGAAATATTTGAACTTGTTTCCGGCCAGCTTCCCGATGACGGCATGCGCCGCTCTGGCTTGCGCCGGGTCGTTCTGACCGGCGGCGGCTCGCTCCTTGTCGGCGCTCGTGAAGTCGCCGAACGCACGCTGGTGATGAAAAGCCGGCTCGGCCGTCCGGCGACGCTCGCCGGTTCGCCGGAAGCTGCGTCTGCGCCGGGGTTCGCCGTCTGCGCCGGGCTTATTCAGCATTACGCAAATTTAGGCGCTGAACCTGAAACAGGTCTTGGCCTTTTGCGCCAATCACCCCAAGCAGGAAACAGATCATCCGTGCTCGGTGGGGTGGAATCCTGGCTGCGCGCGAAATTCTAAAAACGCGTTTTCGGGGCGTTGCGTATCTCATTCCGAAGACCGCGCCAAAGCATCACACCGCCGGCGGCGTTTCTCTTGAAAAAAAGAGAGCCAGCCGGGAGTCGTTAAGAGCCTGTTAACCATTTGGAAAGGGTTCTGAACGATTCTTTAACGACGGATTAACCAAGGGGGAAAGGGCGCCCCGACAGCCCCGACAATATGCGCATCATCGGAGAACTCCATGCCACTTAATCTCAGCGTGCCGGAACTGACAGAACTAAAACCCCGCATTACCGTTATCGGCGTCGGTGGGGCAGGCGGAAACGCCGTCAACAACATGATCGAAAGCCAGCTTGAGGGCGTGGAGTTCGTGGTCGCCAACACCGATGCGCAGGCGGTCGGGCTTGCTAAGGCGCCAAACAAGATCCAGCTCGGCGTAAAGACTACGCAAGGTCTTGGCGCTGGGTCCATTCCCGATATCGGGCGTGCGGCCGCCGAAGAGTCTCTCGATGAAATCCTCGAACATGTCGGCAATGCGCACATGTTGTTCGTCACCGCCGGTATGGGCGGCGGCACAGGCACAGGCGCCGCGCCGGTCATCGCCAAGGCTGCGAAGGAACGCGACATCCTGACGGTCGGCGTCGTGACCAAGCCGTTTCACTTCGAAGGCGCGCGGCGCATGCGCCTTGCGACCGCGGGTATTGAAGAATTGCAAAAGCATGTGGACACGCTTTTGATCATTCCGAACCAGAACCTCTTTGCGATCGCCAATGAGCGCACGACGTTCCACGAAGCCTTCGCCATGGCGGACCAGGTGCTGCATTCAGGCGTCAGAGGCATCACCGACCTGATGGTCATGCCGGGCCTGATTAATCTCGACTTCGCCGATGTGCGCACTGTGATGAGTGAAATGGGCAAGGCGATGATGGGCACAGGTGAAGCGGAAGGCGACAAACGCGCCATTCAGGCCGCTGAAGCCGCGATTTCGAATCCGCTCCTCGATGAGCAATCCATGAAAGGCGCCAAGGGCGTCCTCATCAATATCACTGGGTCCATGGACATGACCCTGTTCGAAGTCGACGAAGCCGCGAACCGCATCCGCGCTGAAGTCGATCCCGACGCCAACATCATTGTCGGCTCCACCTTCAATCAGGATCTCGAAGGCAAGGTTCGTGTTTCCGTCGTAGCGACCGGCATCGACATTGAAGAGCGGGATCAGTCGCGTCCGCAGATCAAGATCAATACGGGCGCCGTTTCCAAACCCTGGCGCGAGCCGACCCCGGTTGATCGCCCCGCCGCCGCCCCGGCGCAGGCGTCCTCGCAGGC